>CADAGW010000162.1 GCA_902787475.1 uncultured Eubacteriales bacterium | reverse complement strand
GTCCCTTCAGTCCTACCGGCTGGAGCTGGACCAGGAGAAGGACCAGGACGCTGAGGCCGGCGAGGCCTGGGACGAGCTGGAAAAGTCCATTGTGGGCAACCTGGCCGACGACGTCACCGTGGGCATCCGGGGCGACCGCATCGAAATGGTCATCTCCCGGGATTTCGGCAAAAAATAGCGCGCTCCGGGCTTGTCAACGATTCAAAAAGAGAGAGCCGATCCGCTCTCTCTTTTGTCATACTATAAATGTGTCCGTCCCCTTCATGGGCCAAACCTGACGGATCCCCTTCATGGGCCGACCTTGATGGATCCCACCGTGTCATTGCGAGCCGCGAAGCGGCGAAGCAATCCGTTCCCTGAAGCCCGGCCATACAGATGGGATATGATATTACATCCTTTTCCCGTTCTCCCGGCACTCCCGCAAAAGATACGGTATCCTGGCCCTGTATATCCCCACGGCCAGGGCGAAGGAACACACGTCGCCCACGCTCTGGGCCGTCTGAACGCCCGTGAGCCCCCATACCAGCGGCAATATCACCACAGCCGGCAGGAAGAACAGCCCCTGCCTGGCCATGGCCAGAAGGCTGGCCGGCACGGTCTGCCGGCAGGTCTGAAACAGCATGTTGTTCATGGTCACCCAGGCCGCCAGGGGCAGTGTCAGGCACTGAAAGCGCAGTGCCTTTGACCCGATTTCGATCACCGGCGCGTCCCCGGGCCGGAACAGGGCGATCAACGGCTGCGCCAGACAAAAGCGCGCCGCCGATATCACCAGCAGCGCGCAGGTGGACACCTTCACGCTGAACCAGAACGCCTGCTTCACCCGCTCCGTCTTGCCCGCGCCGAAGTTGAACCCGCACACCGGCTGGAACCCCTGCCCATAGCCTATGATGGCGGAGAAGGCGAAGCCCATGATGCGGGTCACCACGCTCATGGCCGCTATGGCCGCGTCGCCGTAGGGCCCCGCCGCCCGGTTCAAAAAGATGCCCGCTACGCTGCTTAACCCCTGCCTGCACAGGCTGGGGAACCCGCCCCGGAAGATCTCGCCGATCTGCCCCGGCAGATGCCGCACCAGGCGGAGCTTCAGCGGCACGCACCCGGCCCTGTGTATGCCGATCAGGAGCACCACAAAGCTCACCAGCTGGCTTATGATGGTGGCCCAGGCCGCCCCGGCTATGCCGAGGTTAAGCCCAAACATCAATAGCGGATCCAGGGCCACGTTCAATATCGCCCCGGAGGTGATGCCGATCATGGCGAAAAAGGCGTTGCCCTGAAAGCGCATCTGGTTGTTGAGCACCAGCGCCCCGGTCATATACGGCGCGCCGATCAATATCACCGACAGATAGCTCTTGGCGTAGGGGAGTATGGTGGGCGTGGAGCCCAGCGCCAGGGCCAGCGGCTCCAAAAACGAGAGCCCCAGCGCCATGATCAGGGCCCCCGCCCCGATGGCGCTGTAAAACCCGCATGCCGCCAGCTTCTCCGCCTCCTCCGTGTCCCGGGCTCCCAGCCGCCGGGATATGGCGTTGCCCGACCCGTGGCCGAAGAAGAACCCCGTGGCCTGTATGATGGCCATCAGCGGAAACACCACCCCCACGGCCCCCGTGGCGCTGTTGGACTCGATCTTCCCCACGAAATACGTGTCCGCCATATTGTAAAAGGCCGTGATCAGCATGCTCACGATGGTGGGCACCGCCATCCTGGTCACAAGAGAGGGTATGGGCGCTTCCGTCATCATCCTCTGCTTTTCCGCCTGGGTCATATCATCACCTCACGCCCCATTATATCACATCAATGTATAAACCGATCGAACTTTCCATCAATTCCTGTGAACAAAAACAGGCCGTTTCCGGGCTTTTTCCCACGCTCGCCGCAAGAAATGGGGACTGCTTCTCCGCTGCGGAACTCCCTCACAATGACACAAGGGCCCATATTGTCATTGCGAGGAGCGAAGCGACGAAGCAATCCGTCTCCTTTCATTCCATCGCCAAAATGTGAAATCGCCTATTGTATGCCCTTCTCCAATACAAGTAAAAAGCGGCTATCCGCAGGAATTTGCACCCTTCCGAATAGCCGCATCGACGCTTCCTTTACCGCGCGAGAGCGTCAGATGACCTCCAGACTGTCCCTGTCCCCCAGGGGCGGCTGGCTCTTCACCGGCTCGTCCTGATACCAGTACGCCACCGACGATATGTCGTCCATGAGCGGCAGATACCGCCCGCCGGACCGCCATCCCAGCGCCTGTATGGTCACCTTCAGATCCTTTTCAAACCGCACCGGGTCGGTGATGTGCCACCGGTACATGCCGAACCGCATCTGGCTCTGATACAGCTGATCCGGCGTGATCACCTGGCACAGCCCCGTATAGGGCGTGGAGAAGGGCAGATAGCTCTTGTGCCCCACCGGATCCTCGAAGTCATAGGACCCGCAGAAATAATCCTCCGTGCCCGTGCCGCATATGGTGGGATACTCCGTGTCCCCGTCCATATAAAACTTGATCTCGCCCTCGCCCCACCATCCGGTGTTGTTGACGCCCCAGGCGATGTATGTGCCTACATACTGGCCCCGGCCCTCGATCTTATCCAGTATCACGTAATCCTCTTTGTACGGCAGGGGATTGGTGCGATTGAATCTGGCGTGGAAATAGGCCATGTCCTCTCCCTGGGGCCCCAGCTCGTAATTGACCTGGTAGTATATGGACGCGGGCTTCTCGTTCCGGTTCTCCATGGTGATGAGGCATTCCTTCTTAAACGGCATGGGCCAGTAGCAGTTGAAGGCGCTGCCCGGGTTCACGCACACCGCCAGGGAGTTGATCTGGGCATATTTGCCCCAGCCCATGCAGAAAAAGTCTCCCGCCGGGCACTCCACCGAGGGCACCGGGCGCCCGTCCCAGTAGATCCTGAGGATATAATCTCTCCACACCCCCGCCAGGGTCATCCATATCTGGGTGATCCTGCCTTCACCCACTATGTGGGCCAGCTCGATGGTCTCCCCCGGCGCGATGATCAGGTATGGGTTCACCTTCCACCCCGTGCCCAGGTCCCGCGCGGCGTTCTTCGCCGTGCCCTTATCAAGGGGCGTGTCCCCGCCCCGGCCCTTTTCGCCCGTCCGGTTCTCGGGGGATATGGATCGGGTCAAAGCCTTCTTCACCCGAAACAGATCTTCCATACTCTATCTCCTTTCCCATATCATACATAAAACGGGCGGGGATATCCCGCCCGCGTTCCGTCAGTCGCCGTATATGAACTGGTGCAGCGCCTGCTTGTTGGCCTCGATGTCGATATCGTAGAAGGCCGATATGAAATTCCGGTTCTCGTAGGTGTAGGAATCGTTGATGGGTATGCGCATCTCGGATATGTTGTTGACCCCGCTGCGCAGCACGGGCACCGCCAGACCCACCATGGCCATGGTGTCCACGTTGGTCTGCACATATCCCACCAGGTTGTTGGCCAGGTTCAAAAGGGTCATGGTGTCCGTCTGGCCGCGGAACTTGGTCATGGCCGCGGAGATGACCGTCCTCTGCCGGGACGTGCGCATAAAGTCGCTGTCGATCTTACGGATCCGGGCGTAGGCCAGCGCCTGCCGTCCGGTGAGTAAGGTATACCCCTGGGCGTCCTCCGGCAGCTCGTCGTTCTTGAGGTCGCTCTCGTCATATCCTCTCTTCTGCCCGTGCCAGATGGAGCTGCCCACGCCGAAGTTGATCAGCGGCACCTCCTCCGGCTTCAGGTTCACCTCCACGCCGCCTATGGCGTCGATGATGTGGGGGAGGGTAGAGAAGTTCACCGCCACGTACTCGGTGATGTTCAGCCCGAACAGCTCGTTGACGGTCTTGATGGCCAGCTGGGGCCCGCCGTACTGGTAGGACACGTTGATGCGCTCCTCGCCCACCTTGGGTATGTTCACCCAGCAGTCCCTGAGTATGGAGCACAGCTTCACCGCGCCGGTCTTGGTGTTCACGGATCCGATGATCATGGTGTCGCTGCGGGCCGAGGTGTCAAAGTCCCGCACGTCCAGCCCCAGCAGAAGGATGTTCCGCCAGGTCTCGTCCAGGCCCTCCGTCACCGACAGGTCCTCCACCTTCACCTTGTCCTCTTCCCGCACTACCTTATACGTGCTGGCCTCCGGGTCCTCCTCCTCGGCGTAGGGGTTCTCCTCGTCCCCGCCGTTCCCGGTCAAAGTGGCGGGATTGTCCGCCGGGGCGGGCTTTTTGCCGCCGCCCGAGGACACCACCAGCACCACCACCGCCACCGCGATCAGGGCGATCAGCGCCAGAAACAGATATCCCCGATTGGACTTCTTCTTCTTTTTCTTCTTCCTCTGGGTCGACACCGTATCTCATCCTCCCCGATGTATTGCCTTTTGCTCATTCCCCGGCCACGGACAGGCCCTTCACCCACACGCTGGGCGCGCCCGCCCCGCCGGCGGTAAACTCAAAGTCGCTGCCGGTCTCCACGATATCCTTCAGCATCGCAAAGAAGTTCCCGGCCACCGTGATCTGCCTGACGCTCCTGCCGATCTCGCCGTTCTCCACCAGATACCCCTTGGCCCCCAGGGAGAAGTCGCCGCTGATCTGGTTGGCTCCGGCGTGCATGCCGGCCAGGTTGGTGATGATCAGGCCGTGCCCCATGGCCTTCGCCATTTCCTCCAGGCTCTTTTCGCCCGGCGCGAAGTAGAAGTTGGAGGGGGCCACGCCGCCAAGAGAAGCGTTGCCCGTGGTCTTGACGCCCTGCTTCTTCGCCGTCTTGAGGCTGTGAAGGAGGGTAGTCAGCACGCCCTTTTCCACCACGTTCTTGGGCCGGGTGGGGGAGCCCTCCCGGTCAAAGGGCCGGGACGCGGAGCCCTCGGCGTGGTGCGGGTCGTCCACGATGGTCACGGCGGGGGAGGCGATGACCTCGCCCTCCCGGCCCTTGAGGAGCGAAAGCCCCTTCTGGGCCATCTCCGCGCTGAATACGGAGGCAAAGCACCGAAGCATCTCCGCGGCCACGTCCCGCCTTAGGATCACGGGGTACTCCCCGCTCTTTACGCTCTTGCCCTCCAGCCCGTCCAGGGCCTCCTTCACGGCGAAGTCCACAGCCTCTTTGGGAGAGAGGGCGGCAGGTTTTCTTCCAAACAGCATCCGTCCGCCCACGGCCACCTTGTCGCCGTCTTTGGCCATCACATAGGCCCCGAAGCCGAACTGGCTGTCCCGGTAGCTCACGTCCAGGCCCAGGCTGTTGACCAGCCTGCTCTCGCTGATCCCGGTGAACACGAACGTCTCCTCCGGCTTGATC
>CADAGW010000161.1 GCA_902787475.1 uncultured Eubacteriales bacterium | reverse complement strand
TCGACGCCACACACCCCTACGCGGTCAGGGCCACGGAGAACATACGCTCCGCCTGCCGGGGGCTGGACATCCCCTATGAGCGGATGGAGCGGCCCATAAGCCTGGGCGGCTGGCGGCAGGACGTGGAGCACGTGCCAAGCCCCCATGAGGCGGCTATGGCCCTGACCCGCGCAAAGGGGAACATACTGCTGACCACCGGCAGTAAGACCGTGAAAGAGTATACGGCCCTGGTGGAGCCGGACAGGCTGTGGGTTCGGGTGCTCCCCACCCATGAGGCGCTGTCTCTTTGCCGGGAGGCGGGGGTGGAGAGCGCCCACGTCATCGCCATGCAGGGGCCCTTCACGAGGGACCTGAACGCGGCCATGTATGACATGCTGGATATACGGGTGATGGTGACCAAGGATTCGGGAAAGCAGGGCGGCGTGGAGGAAAAGGTGATACCGGCTCTGGAAAGAGACATTCACGTGATCCTCATCGACCGGCCCGGGGAGGTTTCATATGCGGGGTAAATCGTTGATGATACAGGGCACAGCCTCCTCCGTGGGGAAGAGCGTGCTGTGCGCGGCGTTTTTGAGGATCCTCAAGCAGGACGGCCTTAAGGTGGCCCCCTTCAAGGCCCAGAACATGGCCCTGAATTCCTTCGTGACCCGGGACGGAAAGGAAATGGGCCGGGCCCAGGTGACCCAGGCCCAGGCGGCGGGCATGGAGCCGGACGTGCGGATGAACCCGGTGCTATTAAAGCCCACCGGGGACCGGCGCAGTCAGGTGATCGTGGACGGCCGGGCCGTGGGCAGCATGACCGCCATGGAATATCATAAGTACAAGCCCGCCCTGCGGGAGAAGATCAAGGCCACCTACGACCAGCTGGAGAGCACGGTGGACTGCGTGGTCATCGAGGGGGCGGGAAGCCCGGCGGAGATCAACCTGCGGGACGGGGACATCGTGAACATGTCCATGGCCCACGCCGCCGACGCGCCGGTGATCCTGGTGGGAGACATCAACCTGGGCGGGGTGTTCGCATCGCTTCTGGGCACGGTGATGCTGCTCACCGACGAGGAGCGGGCCCGGGTCAAGGGCGTGATCATCAACAAGTTCCGGGGAGACGTAAAGATACTGGAGCCGGGCCTTCGGATGCTGGAGGACAGGATCCACATACCGGTGCTGGGCGTGGTGCCCTGGATGGACGTGGAGCTGGAGGACGAGGACAGCGTGACGGAGCGGTTCCGCCGCTCGGCGGGCGCCGGGGACGTGGACGTGGCGGTGGTGCGGCTAAAGCACATATCCAACTTTACCGATTTCCAGGCCCTGACCCTTCAGGAGGGGGCCCGGGTGCGGTACGCGGAGAAGGCGTCGGACCTGGAGCGCGCCGACGTGATCATACTTCCCGGCACCAAGAACACCATAGAGGATCTGATCGACCTGCGCAACCGGGGCATGGACGCGGCCATCGTGCGCCACGCCCGGCGGGGCGGCATGGTGGTGGGCATATGCGGCGGGTACCAGATGCTGGGAAGCAGGCTGATGGATCCCTGCCACGTGGAGAGCCGGGCCCCCGAAGCCGCGGGACTGGGGCTGTTGGACATGGAGGTCACCTTCGAGCCGGAAAAGAGGACGGCGCAGTCCTCCGGCACGGTAAACTGCCGGGACGGGTGGATGAGCGAGCTCAACGGCCTCATACTGGACGGGTATGAGATCCACGCCGGGCACAACCGGCTCGGGCCGGAGGCGGTGCCCTGGCTGACCATCGGCGGCGAGACTGACGGAGTCAGCAACGCCCAGGGGAACGTATTGGGCACCTACCTCCACGGCATATTCGACGACGGGCAGTTCTTCAGAGCCCTCATCCGCCATATCCGGGGAGACGCCGCCGCATCCGACTCCCCCGCTCTCACCATGGACCAGTTCCGGGAGAGGGAATTTGACCGCATCGCCGACATCGTCCGCGCCAGCGTGGACATGGACAGGATCTACCGGATCATCAAGGGACAGATATGACAAAGCGCGGGCGGATCCGCCACCCATTTGGGTGACTGGATCCGCCCGTGATGTCGCTTGGACTACAGCCCGCTTGTCAGCTTATTCAATTGATCGGCGATCAGGGCAAAGGGTTTATTGAGATCCAGGGTTTTCACCCGAATGGTATTGCCTCCTATGGGTTTCTGTCCTTCCGAGACAGAGGACAGGAACCCATGAGTTCTTTCCATTTTCCTTCATTACAGGGCATCCTGTTTTTTCGGCATCCTCCTCGATCACAAGAGATTCCGGCGCGAACACTTTCTCGTCACGCAGCAGGGCCAGCCAATCCCCCACTGTGAGATTTGGCAAATACTCCTCCTCCGATGGATACCATTTGTCTTCATCGGCGGTCTGATACCCCCGCAGGCCCGCATGCCGCTTCCGATCCCTTCCACGGAATAGAACAGATTGTCATTCCCTTCCACATAGGCTTGGGCATCGGAGCTGCGCGCCAGGATCTCTTTTGATACCGCATCGGTCTATGCCGGATTGGTAAGAATGCTCTGAAGCTTGCCCCTCTCCTTCATATTTTGCTGAAAGCATTGAATCGCTTCCCATTTGTACCTCTCGTTTCCCCACTGAAATTGCGTAAAATCACGCTTGTAATCCGCTATGACATCCTTCAGAATTTCCTTGTCGAACATGACCTGACCCCCTTGTATTCAAACGCCTGGTACTCTGCATCCAGCACAGTCCAGGCGTCTTCGTTCATTTGAGTATCACCATGTCATTTGCCGCCCGTTTTCATTCCCACTCGATAGAGGCGGGGGGCTTGGAGGTGATGTCGTAGACCACGCGGGAGACGGAGGGGACCTCGGAGGTGATGCGGGCCATGACCCGCTCCAGCAGATCGTAGGGCAGGCGGTAGGCGGAGGCGGACACGGCGTCGGCGGCGCTGACGCAGCGCAGGGCCACGGTGTATTCCTTTTGGACGCCGGCGTTCATAAGTACGGCGAAATACTGGCCCAGCCGCTTTTCAAGGCCGGCGGAGGCGATCTCCTCCCGGAATATGGCGTCCGCCAGGCGGAGGGCGGCCAGCTTTTCTTCCGTGACCTCGCCCATGCACCTCACAGCCAGGCCCGGGCCGGGGAAGGGCTGGCGGTCTATGATCTCGCCGGGTATGCCCATCAGTTCGCCCATCAGCCGCACCTCGTCCTTAAACAGGGTGCGGGTGGGCTCCAGCACCACCCGGAAGCGGCCATGGGCAGGCACGCCCACCCCGATGCGGGGCGCGCCGAAGGAGCCGATGACGTCGGGATAGATGGTGCCCTGCACCAGGCAGTCCGCCTGGGGGAAGCGGGCGGCCTCCTGCTCGAACACCTCCACGAACACCTCGTCGATGATGCGCCGCTTGTCCCGGCCCTCGGTGACGGAGGAGAGGGCGGACAAAAACCGGCTCCGGGCGTCCACGATCTCCACCGGCATGCGCATGGCCTCAAACATGGCCTGCACCCGTTCCGGCTCGCCCTTGCGCATGAGGCCCGTGTCCACGAACAGGCAGTGAAGCCTGTCCCCTATGGCCCGGTGTATGAGCGCCGCGCACACGGTGGAGTCCACGCCGCCGGATATGGCCATGAGGGCGCTGCCCTCCTCCCCCACCGCCTGCTGGATGCGGATCAGCTCCTCGTCCAGATACGTCTGGGCGTTCCACCAGGGCTCGCAACCGCATATGCCCCGGCAGAAGTTGGAGAGTATGGTCAGCCCGTCCGGGTCGTTCTGCTCGGCGGAAAACTGCATGCCGTATATCTGCCTCTCCTCGTCGCCGAAGGCGGCGGCCACGCCCTCCGGGGTGGTGGCCAGCACCCGCCCGCCGGGGAAGGGGCGGATATTGTCCATGCGGGATACGTACCGTTCGCACCGGGTGAGGCCCTCGAACAGGGCGCAGGGCTCAAAGGTGACCTCCGCCGTCTGAAGGGAGAGGGCCGTGTCCCGACACTCGCCGCCCAGTATGGCGTTCATGCGCCGGGCAGCGTAGCCCACGCACAGCACGGGCACCCCCAGGTGAAACACCTCGCGGCTCAATGCCGGCTCGCCGGATGCGTCCTCCCGGGGCGCGCCCACCAGTATGAGGCCCCGGGGCTTTTTGGACCTGAGCGCCTCCACCGGCACATGGCTTGGCAGGATCTCGCAATAGACGCCCTCGCCCCGCACCTTGCGGGCGGCGCTCATGCACTGGGATCCGCCCAGATCCAGTATGAGTATCATATCCTTGCTCATATATCGCTCCTCCGGGCGGCGTATACGCACGCGCCGCCTACGATGGTCCGGCAGATGTTCATCTCTTCGTCGCAGATGGCCATGTCCGCCAGCCGTCCGGGCAGCAGGCTGCCCACGTCCTTTTCCATGCCCATGGCCCGGGCGGGATGGAGGCTGGCGCAGTTCACCGCCAGGTGCATGGGCACGCCGGCGTACTTCATGAGGTTGTGCACCGCCTTGTTGAGGCGGAGTATGGAGCCGGCGATGGTGCCGTCGGGAAGGAGGCATTTGATGCCCTGCACGGTGTAGGTGAGGCCGCCGGAAAGGTAGGAGCCGTCGCCCAGGGCCGCGGCGCACAGGGCGTCGGTGATCAGCACCAGGTGATCCCCCTTGGCCCGCCACACCGTCTTAAACAGGGCGGGGTGCACGTGGAAGGTGTCGCAGATCAACTCGGCGTACACGTCGTCCCGCTCAAGGGCCGCGCCCAGAAGCGACGGCTTTCTGTGGTGCAGGCCGTTCATGGCGTTAAAGAGGTGAGTGACCTCCGTGGCCCCGGCGTCAAAGCCCTGGTTGGCCTGTTCGTAGGACGCCGCGCTGTGGCCCAGGGACACGCGGATATGGCCCTTCAGGGCCCGTATGGCGTCCAGGTTGCCCGGCATCTCCGGGGCGATGGTGGTGATGCGCACCACGTCTTCGTATTGGAGCAGAAATTCCGGGTCGGCGGGGCGGATCAGGGCCTCGTCGTGAGCCCCCTTGCGCTCGGGGTTGAGGTAGGGCCCCTCCACGTTGGCGCCCCACACCCGGGCCCCGGCGGGGGCGGCGTTCATGGCCGAGCGGATCCGCTCCAGGGCGCAGGCCAGATCCTCGTGGGACAGGGTGACGGTGGTGGGCAGATAGCTGGTGACGCCCTCAGTCACCTTGGAGGCGGACAGCCTGTCCACGTCGCCGCGGGTGCAGGCGGATATGTCCACCCCCACGCCGCCATGGGTGTGCACGTCGAACAGGCCCGGGATCACGTAGAGTCCCTTCGCATCGATCACCTCGTCCGCGCCGG
>CADAGW010000160.1 GCA_902787475.1 uncultured Eubacteriales bacterium | reverse complement strand
CCAGGCGTCGCTCGTCCCCTCGTCCGTCACGATGGAGAACCCGTCGATCCGGATCCATCCGCCGATGTACTGGTCAGTCTCGTTGGCCTCGTCGTCGTTCACAATATACAGCCACTCCACGTCGTCCGTGGCGGCGATGACGCACCGGGTGCCCTCTTTCAGCCGCAGGGCCTGCCGGTCATCGGTGGGAGACACCTGCAGCGTCAGCCCCTTTTTGACCATCGCCACCGTGCCCATGGGGTACACGCTCCGGGGCACCTCCACCACCCTGGGCCCAAAGGCGGTATACGTCTCGTAATTCTCGTCCCAGGCCCCGCCGGTGGCCACGATGAAGTCCCCGGGCCGGTACCAGGTTTGGAGCACGCTTCCCCGCACCATGGCGGTGATGCCGCTCAAGCCCAATTCCATCCTCTCGGGGTACGCGGGCACCCCGCCGATCCCTTTCACGCTCTCCCCGTCATAGGCGAAGAAGTGGCTGTACGGATCGTCGCTGGGCCCGTCCTCCGACACCAGAAGATACGTCCGGTATCCCATGGTCAGGGCATACATATCTCCCCTCAGGCATTCCCCATACTCCGTCGCGGTCTTTCCGTTCACCGTCACCGTGAACTCCCCGCACCCATACTCATCCTCCGGCATGGTGAGACTCACCTGCTCTGTCACGCCGTCCCCGTCCAGATCCACCTGCGCCCCCGCGGCCTCGATCTTCACGATCCCCTCCGGCAGCTTTTCCTCCTGGGCCTGGGCAGACACGAACAACAGGCACAAAGCCAAAACCATGATCCACACTTTTTTCATTTCCGATTCCCTCCTTATGCCATTTGGACGCCCGCGGCGGTTGCAGGTTCCAAAAAACACGCCCCGCGGGCCCCTTTCCCCCAAAAAATCCCGCCGCAGGGCGGGAAATGGGATACCGGTTTATTCGATCCTCTCCACCGTGTCGTCCATGACCACCAGCACATAGCTGGCCCCCTTGGCCGCTTTGGTATCGATGCGGATCATTTCGCTGTTCAGCTGTGTCTGGGCCCCGCTCTTCTGCACCACGGTCAGATCCACGGGTTCCCGCACCAGCCTGCAGGCTGCCACGCAGGTGCCGGTGGCCCCGTTCTTCTGGAAGGTGACGCACTTGGCGCCCTTTCCGCCCCGTGACTGGGGCTCGAAGTCCACCATCAGGCACCGCTTCATATAGCCCATATCCGTGGCCACCACCAATTCGCCCTCGTCGCTGGCCATGGCGGCGAACATCACGCTGTCGCCGGGGGAGAGGGTGATGCCCTTGACGCCCGCGGCGCTTCTGCCCTGCACGGGCACCTCCGACGCGGCGAAGCGTATGGCCATGCCCATGCGGGTCACGATGAGCACGTGCTCGCCCTCGCCCTCGGGCAGGGCAAAGAGCGTATCCTTGTCCTTCAGCGTCAGCGCGGCGTACTTGGCCTTGCGTACATTCAGGTCCTCCGCGGCGCACCTTTTCACCGTGCCCTGGCTGGTGACGAACAGATATTCGCCCTTCCAGTCCGCCGGCGGCACCCGTATGGCCGCCACCGTCTCCCCGTTTTCCAGACCCGCCAGCAACGCTCCCGGAGGCATGCCCCGATCCCGCAGCTTGCACTCGGGCACCTGGCTGGCCGTCAGCGGGAAGCAGGCCCCCCGGTTGGTGAAGAAAAGCAGCTTCTCGTTTTCCTTCAGTCTATAGCTCTCCGCCACGTCCTCAGGCAGTCCCTTGTCGGCAAGCCTGGCGGGCACCCGGCGATAGAATTCGCCCTTCGTCCGCAGTATCACGCACTCCTCGGCCTCCGCCGGGGCCTCCGGCGCGGGCTCGTCGCTCTCGTCGTCGTCCATCAGCGTGGTGCGGCGCGCGTCCCCGTACTTCTCGGCGATCTCCAGCATTTCGCCCTTGATCACCTCGATCAGCTTTTTCTCGCTCTTGAGTATGCCCTGAAGCCGCTTGATCAGCTTCTGTATCTCCTCATATTCCTTCCTCAGGGTCAGTATCTCCAGCCCCGTCAGCCTCTGCAGCCGCATGTCCAGTATGGCCTGGGCCTGCACCTCGTCCAGCGGGAAGCGGTTCACCAGGGCCTCTCTGGCCTCCTTTGGCGTCTTGCTGGCCCGGATCAGCCGGATCACCTCGTCCAGGTTGTCCACCGCCACGATCAGGCCCTCCAGTATATGGGCCCTGGCCAGCGCCTGGTCCAGCTCGTATCTCGTCCGCCGGGTCACCACGTCCTTCTGGTGCCGTATAAAGGCGTCCAGCGCCTGCTTTAAGCCCATCTGCACCGGCTTGCCGTCGGCGATGGCCACCATATTGACGCCGAAGGTGACCTGCAGGTCGGAGTATTTATACAGATACGAGAGCACCTTCTGGGGATCCACGTCGCGCTTAAGTTCTATCACGGCCCTTAAGCCGCTTCTGTCGCTCTCGTCCCGTATGTCGTATATGCCCGAGAGCACACTGCTCTTTTTCTCCTCGCTGAGCCGGAGGATCTTTTCAAGCATATACGCCTTGGGCGTCATGTAGGGCACCTCGGTGATGACCAGCAGCTTCCGCCCCGCGGACCCGTCCTCCACGTGCACCCTTGACCGCAGCTTCAGCTTTCCCCGCCCGGTCTCATACGCGGCCCTGATCTCCGGCGACTTGATCAGTATGCCCCCCGTGGGGAAGTCCGGCGCGGGCACATACTTCATAAGCTCCTCCAGGCTGATGTCCGGGTTGTCCATCTGGGCCGCCGCCGCCAGTATGGTCTCCTTCAGGTTGTGGGGCGGAATATTGGTGGCCAGGCCCACGGCGATGCCGCTGGCCCCGTTCACCAAGAGGTTCGGAAACCTTGCCGGCAGCATGTCCGGCTCCTTCTGGGTGTCGTCAAAGTTGAGCCGGAAGGGTACCGTGTCCTTCTCGATGTCCCTCAGCATCTCCATGGCCAGCGGGGCCATCCTGGCCTCGGTATACCGCATGGCGGCGGGGCTGTCCCCGTCGATGGAGCCGAAGTTGCCGTGGCCGTCCACCAGCAGTCCCCGCAGGGAATAGGGCTGGGCCATTCTGGCCAGCGCGTCATACACAGACGTATCCCCGTGGGGATGATATTTGCCCAGACAGTCGCCCACGATGCGGGCGCATTTTCTGTGGGGCTTGTCCGGCGTCACGCCCAACTCGTGCATGGTAAAGAGGATCCGCCTCTGCACCGGCTTTAATCCGTCCTCCGCCCGGGGCAGGGCCCGCTCCAGTATCACGTGCTCCGAATAGGGCATCATGGAGTCGTGCATCACGTCCTCCAGAGCCTTCTGCACGATGACCTCCTGAATGGGGGGCTGTGTGTCCTTACTCTTTTTCACGCTTTCGCCTCCCGGTCAAGCCGCTCCATGAAGCGGTCCTCTTTGTTGAAATCGGCGTATTCGGCGATGTACTCCCGCCGGGGCTCCACCTTGTCGCCCATGAGTATGCTCACCCGCCGGTCGGCCTCGGCGGCGTCCTCTACCGTCACCTGCACCAGCATCCGGTGGGCCGGATCCATGGTGGTCTCCCACAGCTGCTCCGGGTTCATCTCGCCCAGTCCCTTATACCGCTGTATGGCGCAGCCCTTGCCCATCTTTTTGGTGGCTTCGTTTAATGCCTTGTCGTCGTAGCAGTACACCGCCTGGTTCCCCTTCTGGCATCGATACAGCGGCGGCGTGCCGATATACACGTGCCCCTCCGTCACCAGCTGGCGCATATACCGGAAGAAGAACGTGCACAGTATGGCCCGTATGTGGGCCCCGTCCTGGTCGGCATCCGACAGGATGATCACCCGGTTGTATTTAAGGGACGACAGATCGAAGTCCTCCCCGATCCCGGTGCCCAGGGCGGTGATGATGGAGCGGAACTCGTCGTTGGCCAGCACCTGATCCAGCCGCTTCTTTTCCGCGTTCAGGGGCTTGCCCCGGAGGGGCAGTATGGCCTGGAAATGCCGGTCCCGTCCCTGCTTGGCGCTGCCCCCTGCGGAATCGCCCTCCACGATGAACAGCTCGTTTTCCTTCCAGTTCCGGCCGGTGCAGCTGGACAGCTTGCCCACCAGCGGCGCGGCCTCCAGCTGGTTTTTCTGCCGGGCGATGTCCCGGGCCTTCCGGGCCGCCTCCCGCACCCGGGAGGCCTGCACCGCCTTTTCCACCACCCGGGTGGCCAGCTCCTGGTGCTTCAGGTCGTCCAGGTATATCCCGATCTCCCTGGCGCACAGGGCCTCCACCACCGGACGCACCTCCATGTTGCCCAGCTTGCCCTTGGTCTGGCCCTCGAACTGGGGATTGGGCACGTTCACCGCCAGTATGGCCGTCATGCCCTCCCGGAAGTCGTCGCCGGAGAGGTTGTTGTCCTTCTCCTTCAGGGCTCCCACCCTGCGGGCGTAGTCGTTGAACACCTTGGTCAGGGCGGAGCGGAACCCGGTCTCATGGGTGCCGCCCTCGGCGGTGGGGATGTTGTTCACAAAGGAGAACAGGTTCTCCGTATACGAATCGGTATACTGTATCGCCGCCCGCACCCGGATCCGGTCCTGCTGGGCCTCAAAGAGTATGGGCTCGGTCAATACGTTCTTGTCCGCGTTCAGATAGTCCACATAATCCTTGAGCCCGCCCTCGAAGCAGTAATCCCGGCTCCTCTGGCCCTCGTCCCGGATCCGCTCGTCCTCAAAATGGAAATGGATGCCTGCGTTCAGATACGCCAGCTCCCTGAGCCTGCGCCTGACGATCTCGGAGGAAAACTCCACCGTCTCAAAGACCCGGGCGTCGGGCTTAAAGCGCACCACGGTGCCCCGCTTTCTGGTATTGCCCACCTTGGTCAGGGGAGACACCACCCGCCCGGAGGCGATCTTGTGGGTCTTTGGGTCCTCCTGGCTCTCAAAGCGTATGGCGTAATGGGCGTAGTCCTGATACACGTCCACCGTCATCCACTCGGACAGGGCGTTGACCACGCTGGCGCCCACCCCGTGAAGTCCGCCGGAATAGGCGTACTGCTTGTTGTCGAATTTGCCGCCGGCGTGCAGCTGGGTATACACCATCTCCACGCCCGTCATCCCCGTCTGGGAATTGACGCCCACGGGCACGCCCCGCCCGTCGTCGGTCACCTCGCAGGAGCCGTCCTTAAACAGCTTCACCCCCACCTGGGTGGCGTAGCCGTTGCTGGCCTCGTCTATGGCGTTGTCCACGATCTCCCAGATCAGGTGGTGAAGCCCCTTGGGCCCGGTGGTGCCGATATACATGCCCGGACGCATGCGCACCGCGTCCAGACCCTCCAATACTTTTATA
>CADAGW010000159.1 GCA_902787475.1 uncultured Eubacteriales bacterium | reverse complement strand
TGGAATCCGTATATCCAAAAGCTTCCTTGCTCATTGGGCTTACTCCGCCGCATTTCGCCCACAGGGCGGCGGCTGCGTGCGCCCCCTCAGACTCCTCGCCAAAGGGGCAAGCCCCTTTGGAATCCCTTCCTGCCGCCCTTCGGGCGGGGACGATATTATATATCATAATGCCATGTCCCTGTCATTGCGATGAGCCGAAGGCGAAGAAGCAATCCGTCCCCCAATTCCTTCTTCGCCCCCTTCATTTCTCTCCTTCATTCAACCCTTCTCCGCCTCTGCACCATTATTCATCATTCATTCCTTCGTCATTCATCTTTCATTCCATCCGTCCCCCAAAAACACTTCTCCCGCCGCAAGGCTTTTCCCCCGCGGCGGGATGTGTCTCATATGCCTTATTTCTGGCCTACGATCTCGTGGATCTGCGCCATCACGTTGCTCACTCCGTCGGCGCTGGCTTCCTTCTCCATCGCGTCCAGTATTCCGCCCCTGTCGTGATACAGCTCAAAGAGCGCCTTCACCAGCGACTCTTCGTTCATGTGCTCCTGCTGGAGCACCCTGGCCAGTCCCCTCTTTTCAAAGGAGGCGGCGTTGTCCACCTGGTCGCCCCGGCTTGTGGAGCCCTTGGGATAGGGCACCAGCAGGGCGGGCTTGTGAAGGGCCAGTATCTCGCAGAGCACGTTGGACCCGGCCCGGGAAAGCATGATGGACGCGCAGGCGTAGGCGTGGGGCAGCTCGTCGTTCAGATACTCCACCTGGTAGTACCCCGCCAGGTCGCTGTAGGCGGCGTCCAGGTTGCCCTTGCCGCATATGTGGAGCACATGGAAGCAGGGCAGCAGCTTGGGAAGCGCCCGCCGTAATGCCTGATTGATGGCCCGGGCCCCGGAGGAGCCGCCGATCACCATCAGCACGGGCCTCGTGTCGTCGAAGCCGAAGATCCGAAGGCCGGTCTCCCTGCTGCCCTTAAACAGCTCGCTCCTGAGCGGCGTGCCCGTGACCACTCCCTTCCTCCCCGCCAAAAGGGCAGCCTCTGGGAAGGTACAGCACAGCTTCCTGGCGAAGGGCATGGCCAGCTTATTGGCCAGGCCCGGCGTCATGTCGCTCTCGTGGAGCAGTACGGGCACCCTGTGAAGGCTGGCCCCGTACACCACGGGCACCGACACGAACCCGCCCTTGGCGAACACGATGTCGGGCTTGATCTTTCCTATGAGCCGGGCGGACTGGGCGGCCCCGGCCAGGACCCTGAAGGGGTCGGTGAAGTTTTTCCAGTCGAAATACCGGCGGAGCTTGCCGCTCTGCACCGCGTGATAGGTCACGCCGGGCACTTTTTCGATCAGCTCCCGCTCGATCCCGTTGGCGGTGCCGATATAGTGGATGTCCCAATCCTCGCGCTTAAGCGCCGCGATAATGGCCAGATTCGGCGTCACATGGCCCGCCGTCCCGCCGCCTGTAAGTACGATGCGCTTCATGAGAACCTCCCACTTGATTTCGATGAACGCCAGATGAGGACATAACGCGAAGAACGCCACCCCTTGCACAGATCCGCAGCGCCCGCGCAAAGTATGGCTTCGATGGTATTATAGCATTTCCAATGTACCTTTCCTGCTCGTTTTTGTAAATAAGCGTCATAGTTTACGTGGCGGACCATGGCAAAATGATTATAAGTTATTATCTTTCGTCATTTTTGTGTTAAAAAATCGCGTTTTTCTACCCTTCAGCAGGATTTTCTGATATAATATCGAATGATACAGGTCAAGGAAGGCTTTGTATACGGAGGGACTGGGTTTGCCGCAGCTTCGCATCGCCAAAAACGCCGGATTTTGCTTTGGCGTCCGCCGGGCCATGGCCAGCGTAGAGGCGCTCCTCAGCGGAGACGAGCGGCCCGTATACACCCTGGGGCCCCTGATGCACAATCCCGACGCAGTGCGGGATCTGGAAAAGCGGGGCTGCATATCCCAAGAAGACATAAGCCTCATCCCCGAGGGCGCCACGGTGGTGCTTCGAAGCCACGGCGTGCCCCTGGAGGACGAAAAAGCCCTGTCTGAGAAGGGCGCGCGCGTGGTGGACGCCACCTGCCCCTTCGTCAAGCGGATCCAGGCCATGGCCGACGCCGCGTCCGCCCAGGGGCGGCGGGTGATCGTGGCCGGAGACAAAAACCATCCCGAGGTGCGGGGCGTATTGAGCCGTACCCGGGGCTTGGGCGTGGCGGTGTCCACGGCCCAGGAGGCGGCGCTTCTGCCCGCCTTCGACCGGCCGCTGGTGGTGTCCCAGACCACCTTCCGCACCGACCGGTTCAACGAGATCTGCGGGGCTCTGGCCTCATCCGATCCCCAGATCGAGAACACCATCTGCCTGACCACGGAGGACCGCCAGAGAGAAGCGGTGGACATCGCCAGCCAAAGCGACGTGATGATCGTGGTGGGCGGGCGCAACAGCGCCAACACCAGAGAGCTGTATAAGCTCTGCACGGCCAAGTGCCCCCGCACCTATCACATCGAGCGGGCCCGGGAGCTTGACGATATATTATTCCATCCCAAGGATAGAATTGGGATTACTGCCGGTGCTTCGACGCCGGATGGTATATTTGAGGAGGTTGTCACACGAATGAGCGACATCGAGAAACAGGAACAGGTCACCGATACCCAGGATACCAGCACGGATTTCGCTTCCGCGATTGACGAGACGCTGGTGCAGATTCGTCCCGGCCAGACCATCACCGGAACGGTCGTACAGATTACCGACGACGAGGTGTGCGTCAATGTGGGCTACAAGTCCGACGGGCTGGTGAAGAAGTCCGACCTCTCCTCCACCGATGTCAAGATTGGCGACGAGATCGAGGTGGAAGTGGTCAAGGTCAATGATGGCGAGGGGAACGTGCTTCTGTCCCAGCGCAACATCGTCAACCGCAAGAGCTGGGACGCCATCGTGGCGGCCAGCGAGAGCGGCGAATTCGTCAAGGGCGTGGGCAAGGAAGCCGTCAAGGGCGGTCTGATCGCCGACGTGATGGGCATCCGCGCCTTCATCCCCGCGTCCCTGCTGAGCCTGCGCTACGTCGAGAAGATCGACGAGTTCGTGGGCCAGGAGATGGATCTGAAGATCATCGAGACCGACAAAGCCAAGAAGCGCGTGGTGGCTTCCCGCAAGGCCGTGCTGCAGGCGGAAGAAGCCGAGAAGAAAAAGGCCGTGTGGGAGACCCTGCATGAGGGCGAGATCGTACACGGCATCGTGCGCCGCCTGACCAGCTTCGGCGCCTTCGTGGACATCGGCGGCGTGGACGGCCTGGTGCACGTGACCGACCTGAGCTGGGCCCGCGTGGGTCATCCCAGCGAGGTGGTCAGCGTCAATCAGCCCATCGACGTGAAGATCCTCAAGCTCGATCCCGAGCGGGATCGGATCTCCCTGAGCTACAAGGCCACTCTGCCCAAGCCCTGGGACGTGGCCGGCGAAAAGTACATCCCCGGCACCATCGTCACCGGCAAGGTGGTCCGCATCATCGATTACGGCGCGTTCGTGGAGCTGGAGCCCGGCCTGGACGGCATGGTGCACATCTCCCAGTGCGCTCTGACCCGCATCGCCAAGGTGGAGGACGCCGTGAAGGTGGGCGACATCATCCGCGTCAAGATCCTGAGCGTGGATACCGAAGCCAAGCGCATCTCCCTGTCCATCCGCCAGGCGCTGGAGGACGAGGCCTTTGAGAGCGTGAACAACACCACCGACGCGGCCGACGAGTTCGCCATCGACGACGAGCAGCCCGTCGAGATCCCCGAGACCACCGAGGAATAATCCCCGCCATACAGGGCTCCGCTTCGGCGGAGCCCTTTTTCTACATCGAGGAGGTACAGCATGCTGACGCTTGAAATGTCCAAACGGCTCAACGATTCCATGGTCACCGAGCCCTCCCTCCGCGCCCACGCCCTGGCCGTGATGGCGGCCATGGGAGCCATGGCGGACCACTTCCACCAGGACAGGGAGCGGTGGATGGCCATAGGCTATCTCCACGACTACGACTACGAAAAGTACCCCGAGGAGCATCTCGCCCACACCGAAGCGCCGCTGCTTGAGGCCGGGGTGGATGAGGAGGCCGTCCGCTGCATCCTCTCCCACGGCTGGGGCATCTGCACGGACGTGGAGCCCGTCACCCTGTGCGAAAAGAGCCTGTTCACCGTGGACGAGCTGACCGGCATCGTGCAGGCCGCCGCCCGCATGCGGCCCCTGGGCATAACAGATCTGGAGGTGCCCAGCTTCATAAAGAAGTTCAAGGACAAAAAATTCGCCGCCAAGTGCGACCGGCCCCTGATCCTCAAGGGCTGCGAAATGCTGGGCATGGACATAAAGGACGTGTCCGCCATCGTCATATCCGGCATGAAGGAGTACGCTCAGGAACTGAATCTGATGGGAAATCAGGGGTAAGGGAACGGGGCAGGCGCTGAGGCCTGCGCGGCCTCAGACTCTGCGCCAAAGGGCCCAGGCCCTTTGGAATCCCATTCTGCCGCCCTTCGGGCGGGGATAATGGATATACCATTGGGCGGCGCTTCCTCCAAAGGTTTTACAGGAATCACGCCGCCCTTTTACGGAGATTCCGACTTGGCCCTTGCAAAAAACGCCCAAAGCGTATATAATAGATATGTATGCGCGGAAAGCGCTCCATGCAGAGAATGGGAGTGACCTGGTTTGCCCATGTATTCCTTCGTGTGTCCCCACTGCGGACGCGCCTTCGAGGAGCTTCTGCCCATGTCCCGGCGGGATGAGGCGGTGTGTCCCCACTGCGGCAAGCCCGCGTCCAGGGACCTTAAAAAGGAAGGCTTCTGCTGTAAGTCCGCCTCCGGCGGCGAGGGCGGATGCGGCGGCGGATGCTCCGGCAACTGCGCCGGCTGCGGCGGGTGCCATCAGTAATTCTGGAGAGGAAGACCGGGGAACCGGCTTGATCACATATGGCGACGGTCGAAATCATACGCATCACCGGCGGTGAAAAGCTCCGGGGCGAGGTGTCTGTCAGCGGCGGCAAAAACGCCGCTGTGGCCATCGTGCCCGCGGCCCTGCTGGCCAGGGATCACTGCGTGATCGAAAACCTGCCCCAAATCGAGGACGTGCACGTCATGGCCGATATGCTCCGGGTCCTGGGCGCGAAGGTGACCCATGAGGGCTCTACCATGCATATCGACCCCACCGGCGTGGACAAATACCAGGCGCCCTACGACCTGGCCCGGAAAATGCGGGCGTCCTACTACCTGGTGCCCGTGCTGATGGGCCTTTTTGGCCGCGCGGAGGTGCC
>CADAGW010000158.1 GCA_902787475.1 uncultured Eubacteriales bacterium | reverse complement strand
TGGATACGGTATGATTATACAAATTTACTGAATAAACATACAGAGAGGCGCCTATGAGCAGCAAAAAGGTGTTTATCGACGGGCGGGCGGGCACCACGGGCCTGCGGATCGCCCAAAGGCTGAGCGAGCGGTGGGACATAGAGCTCGTCACCCTGGCCGAGGAGGAGCGCAAGGATCCTGTTCGGCGGGCCTGGGCCATGAATCAGTCGGACGCGGTGTTTCTGTGTCTGCCGGACGACGCGGCCCGGGAGGCGGTGACCCTCCTTCACAACCCGGACACCGTGCTCCTTGACGCCTCCACCGCCCACCGCACCCAGACAGGCTGGGCCTACGGCTTCCCGGAGCTGGGGCCGGACTATATGCAGGCGGTCAAAACGGGCAAGCGCGTCGCCGTTCCCGGCTGCCACGCCAGCGGCTTTGTGGCCCTTGTCCATCCCCTGGTCATGAGCGGCCTCCTTTCGCCCGATTCGCTCCTGTCCGCCTTCTCCCTCACCGGCTACTCCGGCGGCGGCAAAAAGATGATCGCCCAATACGAGGACGGGGGCCGGGACAGGGCATTGGACGCGCCCCGCATCTACGGCGTGGGGCAGACACACAAGCATCTGCCGGAAATGACGAAGATATGCGGCCTCCATATCCCGCCCCTCTTTTCGCCCATCGTGGCGGACTATTACAGCGGCATGCTGGTCACGGTGCCCCTGCACGCCTCCCAGACCGCGGGCGGCGCGGAGAAAATCAGGGACGTATACCGAAGCCTCTACACCGGCCCCATGGTCAAATATGTGGACGCCTTCGAGGAGAACGGCTTTTACAGCGGCAACGCCCTCTCCGGCCGGGACGTGATGGAGGTAACGGTGGCCGGAAACGAGGATCGGATCACCCTCATGGCCCGGTTCGACAACCTGGGCAAGGGGGCCAGCGGCGCGGCCATAGAATGTATGAACATCGCCTTCGGTCTTTCGCCGGAGACAGGACTGGTACTGTAAGGAGGACATATGAAAAAGATCGACGGCGGCGTGTGCGCGGCCCAGGGCTTCCTGGCCTCCGGCATCCACGCGGGCATCCGGAAAAACAAGACCAAGCGGGATCTGGCCCTGATTTACTCCCAGGCGCCCGCGGCGGCGGCGGCGGTGTACACCCAGAACCTGGTCAAGGGCGCGCCCATCACCGTGACCAAAAGTCACCTTTCCGACGGCAGGGCCCAGGCTGTGATCTGCAACAGCGGCAACGCCAACACCTGCAATGCCGACGGCCCCGAGGTGGCCGAGAAGATGTGCGCCCTCACCGGGGCGCGTCTGGGTATCTCCTCCAGCGACGTGATCGTGGCCTCCACCGGCGTCATCGGCCAGAAATTGGACATCACCCCCATCGAGGCGGGCATGGATGAATTGTGCCAGGGTCTGGGCCGGGACGGGGGCCCGGCGGCGGAGGCCATCATGACCACCGACACCCGCAAAAAGGAAGCGGCGGTGGAGTTCACCATCGGCGGCAAGACCTGCCGGCTGGGCGGCATGGCCAAGGGCAGCGGCATGATCCATCCCAACATGGCCACCATGCTGGTGTTCGTCACCTGCGACGCGGCCATCACGCCCAAGGCCCTTCAAAAGGCCCTGTCGGCGGACGTTCAGACCTCCTTTAACATGATCACCGTGGACGGGGACACCTCCACCAACGACATGCTGTGCATCCTTTCAAACGGCATGGCGGGCAACCGGGTGATCGGGGAGAGCGGAGAAGACTTCAACACCTTCTGCGCCGCCCTCCACGACGTGACCGTGACCCTGTGCAAGATGATCGCCGGGGACGGTGAGGGGGCCTCCAAGCTCATTGAGTGCGCCGTCAGCGGCGCGGACACCGACCAGGCCGCCCGCACCGCCGCCCGGGCCGTGGTGGGCTCCTCCCTGGTGAAGGCAGCCATGTTCGGCTCCGACGCCAACTGGGGCCGCGTGCTCTGCGCCATAGGCTACAGCGGCGCGGACGTGGACGTGAACCGGATCGGCGTGTGGTTCGAGTCGGTGGCGGGCCGGGTGAAGGTGTGCGAAAACGGGGCCGGGGTGGACTTCTCCGAGGAGGAGGCCCTGGAGATATTGAAGGAGCCCGAGGTGACCATCCGGGTGTCCCTGGGCTACGGAAAATGCGAGGCCACCGCCTGGGGATGCGACCTCACCTACGACTATGTGAAGATCAACGGCGACTACAGGACCTGAGGAGGGAGCGCCATGAAGCAGTCCAACGCCCAGCGGGCGGAAATATTGGTGCAGGCCCTGCCCTACATACGGGCCTACGCGGGCAAGACCGTGGTCATCAAATACGGCGGCAACGCCATGATCGACGAGGAGCTGAAAAAGGCCGTCATGGGGGACATCGCCCTATTGACCCAGGTGGGCATACGGGTGGTTCTGGTCCACGGCGGCGGGCCGGAGATATCCGACATGCTCAAAAAACTGGGCAAAAAGAGCGAGTTCGTGGGGGGCCTTCGGGTCACAGACAAGGAGACCGCCGACGTGGCGCTGATGGTGTTGTCCGGCAAGGTCAATAAGACATTGACGGGCCTGTTGTGCGCCGCCGGGGTCAAGGCCGTGGGCCTGTGCGGCCTGGACGACGGGCTGATCCAGGCCCAGATGCTGGATCCCCAGCTTGGCTACGTGGGGGAGATCACCTCCGTAAACGCCCAGCCCATACGGGACCTTCTGGACCTTGGCTACGTGCCGGTCATATCCACCGTGGGCGGCGACGGGGAAGGGAACGTATACAACATAAACGCCGACACCGCCGCGTCCCGCATCGCCTCCGAGGTAGGGGCGGAGAGCCTGATCAGCATGACGGACATAGAGGGGATCCTCCGGGACAAAAACGACCCCGCCACCCTGATCCCCGTCATCCAGGTCAGCGAAGCGCCCCAGCTCATGCGGGAGGGGGTCATATCCGGCGGCATGATCCCCAAGATCCAGTGCTGCATAGAGGCCATCCGCCGGGGAGTCAAAAAGGTGTTCATCATCGACGGGCGGGTGCCCCACGCGGCGCTGATCGAGCTTTTGACCGACGAGGGCATCGGCACCATGTTCATTTGAGTGTGAAGAGGGGGAGGGAAAACCATGGATATCTTTGAAAGAGACGCTGCCTTTGTGGCGGGCACCTACGGCCGCTTCCCGGTGCATCTGGTCAGGGGCCAGGGGGAATACGCCTGGGACGAAAAGGGCAAAAAATACATAGACCTGGGCAGCGGCATCGCGGTCAACACCTTCGGCTATTCAGACCCCGTCTGGGCCGAGGCCGTGACCAGCCAGCTAAACAGCCTTCAGCACGCCTCCAACCTCTTTTATACCGATCCCTGCTCCGCTCTGGCCGAAATGATCTGCCAAAAGACGGGCATGAAGCGGGTGTTCTTCGGCAACAGCGGCGCGGAGGCCAACGAGTGCGCCATCAAGGTGGCCCGCAAATACGCCTCCGACAAATACGGCTGTCAAAGGCACAACATCATCACCCTCAAAAACTCCTTCCACGGCCGCACCATCGCCACGCTGGCGGCCACGGGCCAGGACGTGTTCCACAAAAATTTCGGCCCCTTCCCGGAGGGCTTCCTCTACGCCGAGGCCAACGATCTTGAATCCGTCCGTGCCCTGATGGACGAAAACACCGCCGCCGTGATGGTGGAATGCGTGCAGGGCGAGGGCGGGGTGGTGGCGCTGGACAAGGACTTTTTGACCGGCGTCCAGGCGCTGTGCCAAGAGAACGACTCCCTCTTCATGGTGGACGAGGTGCAGACCGGCAACGGCCGCACCGGGCATCTCTACTCCTACATGGCCTACGGCCTTGCCCCCGACGTGTTCACCACCGCCAAGGGCCTGGGCGGCGGCCTGCCCATCGGCGCCTGCGTCATCGGCGAAAAGGCGCAGAATACCCTGGGTAAGGGCGACCACGGCTCCACCTTCGGCGGCAACCCCACCGTTTGCGCAGGCGCAATCAGTATTTTCCAGAGGCTCAACCAAGACCTGCTTGATGAAGTAAAGAAAAAGTCGCAATATATATTTGACAGCCTGACCGGGCAAAAGGGCATAAAGGGCGTCACGGGCATGGGCCTTATGATCGGCATTGAGACCGAAAAGCCCGCCCCCGAGGTGCTCTCGTCCCTCCGCGACATGGGCGTCATCGCCCTGTCCGCCAAGACCAAGGTGCGGCTTTTGCCGCCCCTGTCCATCAGCTGGGACGCCCTTAAGGAGGCAGTAAACGCCATCAGGGAGGTGTGCGCGCGGTGAAGCACTTGTTAAAGCTCATGGATCTGACTACTGACGAGATCGTGAGTATACTGAACCTGGCCGACCAGCTCAAATACGAGCGGAAGAACCACATACCCCATCCCCGCCTGGCGGGAAAGACCCTGGGCATGATCTTCCAGAAGAATTCCACCCGCACCCGGGTGTCCTTCGAGGTGGGCATGTACGAATTGGGCGGCAGCGCCCTGTTCCTCTCCTCCCGGGATCTTCAGATCGGCCGGGGCGAGCCGGTGGAGGACACCGCCAGGGTCCTCTCCCGCTACCTGGACGGCATCATGATCCGCACCTACAAGCAGAGCGAGGTGGAGGATCTGGCCCGGTGCGGCTCCATACCGATCATAAACGGCCTGACCGACTACTGCCACCCCTGCCAGGTGCTGGCGGACATGATGACGGTGCGGGAATACAAGGGCAGCTTCAAGGGCCTTAAGATGGCCTACATCGGCGACGGCAACAACATGGCCAATTCCCTGATCGTGGGCGGCGTGAAGCTGGGCATGCAGGTGGCCGTGGCCTGCCCGGCGGACTATTCCCCGGCCGGAGACGTGACCGACTGGGCCGGGGAGCAGGGCCTCTACACCCAGTATTCCTCCTCCGACGCCCGGGGGAACGTGCTCTTGGCCGCCAGGGACGCGGACGTGCTCTTTACCGACGTGTGGGCCTCCATGGGCCAGGAGGGCGAGGCCGAAAAGCGCCGCGCGGCCTTTAAGGGTTACTGCATAGACGCCCAGGTCATGTCCGCCGCCAAGGACGACTGCATGGTCCAGCACTGCCTGCCCGCCCACCGGGGCGAGGAGATCGCGGCGGACGTGTTCGAGGCCCACGCGGGGGAGATCTTTGAGGAAGCGGAAAACCGTCTGCACGCCCAGAAGGCGCTGATGGTCAAATTGATGGGAGACGACAAATGAAAAAATGCTACATCGTGCTTGAAAACGGCAGGGTGTTCGAGGGGCTTCGGTTTGGCGCCGAGGCCCCGGCCCTGGGCGAAATGGTGTTTACCACCGGCGTGGT
>CADAGW010000157.1 GCA_902787475.1 uncultured Eubacteriales bacterium | reverse complement strand
GTGCCCACCAGAAGGCCCGTGAGCCTCGCCGCCGCGCCCCGCACGTGGCCCGTCACGTCGTGCCCGCACCGTATGTGGGGCATGCACTCGCTGTCCACGCCCAAGTCACGGAGCAGGTCGGTGGCCCAATCCCGCTTCCTGATGTCCAGCGCGATGGTCAGGGAGGCGTCGGAATAGTCCGTCACCCCGAACCGGCCCGTGAGCCACCCGTATATATAGTCCTTGGTGTTCAGCCACCAGCGGGTGTTTTTGTATATGTCCGGATGGTTTTTCCGCATCCACAGTATCTTGGGGAGCGTATAGTGGTTGTTGAGCCTATTGCCCGTGAGCTTATAAAACTCCGCCGGGGAGATAAACGACCCGATCTCCTCGGCCTCTTTATCCGCCCGGGAGTCGGAGTGTATGATGTTGGGATACAGCGCCGTCCCCTCGCTGTCCACGGCGATGCACCCGTTCATGGTGCCGCTCAGGCCCACGCAGGCAATCCTCTCCGCCGGGATCTGCATGAGCAGCTCCTTGATCCCCTCCACGATGGAGGCGATCACCTTGTCCGGCGACTGCTCCGACCAGTTGGGCCGGGGGAAATCGGTGGCGTATTCCTTGCGCACCGCCGACAGCGCCGTTCCGTCCTTTTTGAACAGCGTACACTTGCTGGCCGTCGTGCCAGCGTCCAGAGTCAGTATCAAATCCTTTTCCATGCCGTACCTCATTTGTCCTGATCCGTTTGATTCTTGACCTCGCCCGCCGCCGCGCCCACGACGCCGGTGAGGCAGGTGACGAGCATCACGCCCGCCAGGGGAGCGTATCCTGTCACGGCCCAGGGCAGGGCCGTATACACCGCCGGCGGCAGCAGCCAGCATAGATACCGGTTGATCCCCCGCCGGGTGAGAAAATAGGCGGTGACCCCGGCAGATAGCGGTACCAGCGTCCACTGAAGCCACTGAGCGCTTTTCACAATGACCCCGGAATCCACCTGGCCGTAGAGCATATAGGGCAGTATGGCCGATACAAACGTCGCTGCCGCCATCACCGCCGCCTGGGCAGGCAGCAGAAGGTATTTACGCATTGGCCGCCGTCCGGACCCTTTCCGCCGCTTCCTCCGCCAGCTGCTCCATGGGCATATCCCGCATGCCCACCACCTGGATGCGGCACCGGTTGGTGGGGATGAGGATTAGCTGGGCCCCGCACTGGGCCACGGCCTGGGCCATACGGGGCGTCACCTCGCCCATCAGCGCGTCCGCCACGGCGATGCCCACCGGGCCCGTCACCACGTCCGCGTCCCGCACCTGGGCGCACACGGCGTTTTCCCCGGTGGCGGCCCTTCGCACGCCGGATTTGAGCATGGCCATGGTGGCCAGTGCGTTGCATCCCACGCACACCGTGTCCTCGCCCAGACCCGCCTGTATCAGCTTTTCCGCCAGCAGCCGGCCCAGCCGCCCGCCCTGGCCGTCGATCACCACGATCTTCATATCTCCTGCGCCGTCTTTTCCCCCGCCAGTCTCACCAGTCTGTTGAGCTCCTCCTGCGGCATATACGGCTTGCCCGCCTTCGCGCCCAGATTGTCCTCGCAGTAGGGCACGTGGATAAACGCGCAGGGCCCGTCAAAGCCCCGCAGTGCCTTGTAGCACAGGCAGTTGCACACATATCCGCCCGCGTCCTCCGAAAGCCACAGCGGCGGAGAGAGCCGCTCAGCCAGCGGAGATAATATCTCCTCCGGCCCGTCCGCCTCGATCCTTGTGCCTTTTTCCGTCACCCCGTCGCAGTCCGGCGAGGCGCAGTCCATTTTGTTTCGGCCCACTCTTTCGGCCATGACCTGCGTCCGGCCCCCGGCCTGGCCCAGCATCAGCACCGCGCCCGGCTTCTCCCGGTCTATGGCCTCCTTCAATATGGACCATGACCTTTCATAGGACACCGGCAGATGGACCTTCACGATCCTCACCCCGCCGATCTCCTCCGCCAGCGCCGCCGCGGCCTCCCACGCCGGATTGATCTCTTCGCCCCCAAAGGGCATAAACCCCGTCACGATCATCGTTTTCATGCCCATCATTATATAACGCCCCGCCCTTTTTGTCAACGCCGCGAATGTGGCATTTAGGGAACGGGAGAGATACGGGGGAGGCGCTGAGGGCTGCTCGCCCTCAGACTCCTCGCCAAAGGGGCCAGCCCCTTTGGAATCCCATTTTCCGCCTTCGGCGGGTGGGAAATGATATTTTGGATGTTCTTTCGTCACCCCGTGGGAATACTAATCAGTAGAAGTACACCCTTCATTCGCCTCGCCCTGTCATTGCGATGAGCGAAGCGAAGAAGCAATCCGTTCCTTGATAGAAAGGCAGCATATGAACTGGCTTGACATCCTCCTCCTCACCGCCGTCGCCGCGGCCCTGGCCCTGGCGGTCAGGTCCTGCCATAGCCGCCGCAAAAAGGGCGGCTGCTGTGGCTCCTCCTGCTCCGGCTCCTGCCCCGGCTGCGGCAAATGCGGGCGGCCCTCCCGGTGAAAGGGCTCTAACGGTATCTGAAGTTTTTGTGATATGGCAGGAATTTTATGCGCCATGTCGAATTCCTAATTTTGGGAGAGCGGCGCGCATCGCGGTCCCGCGCTCCCATTTATATACTTTGTTATCTTCTTATAGAAGCGGAATAAGCGAGGGAACGGCCATGAAAAAAGGCACGATGACCAAATCCAACGAGGATTATTTGGAGGCCATACTGGTGACCCAGCGCAAAAAGGGCGTCTGCCGGTCCATAGACGTGGCCCTGCACCTGGGCGTGTCCAAGCCCAGCGTCACGGTGGCCATGACCCATCTGGAGCAGATGGGCCTGGTCAAGCGGGATCTGTCCCAGGGCAAGGCCCTGACCCTCACCAGCGAGGGCATGGAGCGGGCCCAGAACGTCCTGGAGCGGCACGAATTCGTGGCCCAGGTGCTCTGCGCCCTGGGCGTGCCCCGGGAGGTAGCCGAGGAGGATGCCTGCAAGATCGAGCACGACATCAGCCAGACCAGCTTCGACAAGATGCGGGACTGGTACGCCCAGCACCAAAAGCAGGGCTGAGCAGGCTTCCCCTTGGGGGGAAGCTGTCAGCCGAAGGCTGACGGATGAGGGGTAACCCGCTCTTTTCAAAGGGCGGGTTTTGTGGTATACTGGCATCAGCAAACAACAGGAGATGGTCACGATGCGGGATCTGTCCAAAATGAGCGTGCCCGAGATGCTGGGCGAAGGATTTATCTGCCAGTGCGGCAAGCGCCACGCCACCGACGTGGAGCAGGTGCACATCGGCCCCGGTATGATCGAAAAGCTGCCCCAGGTGCTCAAAAGCCTGGGCAAGAGCCACCCCTACATGGTGTGCGACCCCAACACCTGGCAGGCCGCGGGTCAGCGGGTGGACGCCCTTCTCACCAAAGAGGGCTTTGAGCACACCGTCTGCCGCCTGCGGGATTCCTTCCCGGAGCCGGACGAAAAGACATTGGGCCAGGCGGCCATGCACTTTGACAAGGACTGCGACATCATCGTGGCCGTGGGCAGCGGCGTCATCAACGACACCTGCAAGATGCTCTCCATGATCTCCGGCCGCCGGTCCATCATCGTGGGCACCGCCCCCTCCATGGACGGCTTTTCCTCCAACTCCTCCTCCATGATGGTGGACGGCGTCAAGACCACCATATACGACCCCTGTCCCGTGGCCATCCTCTTGGACACGGACGTATTGTGCAAGGCCCCCATGCGGATGCTCCAGGCGGGTCTTGGCGACATACTGGCCAAATACGTGGCCCTGTGCGACTGGAAGCTGGCCCATCTCATAAACGGCGACTACTACTGCGAAAACATCGCCTCGCTCATGCGCCGGGCCCTTGGCACCATCCGCTCCCTGGCCCCCAGGCTCCCCCAGCGGGACCCGGAGACCGTGGCCCGGGTGGGCGAGGGACTGGTCATGTCCGCCATCACCATGAGCTTCGCCGGCTCCTCCCGCCCCGCGTCGGGCCTTGAGCACTATTTCTCCCACATGTGGGAGATGTTCGACGTGGAAAAGGGCATACGGGCCGACCTCCACGGCATACAGGTGGGCGTGGGCACCCTATTGTCCCTCAAGATCTACGAGTGGCTCCGGCAGATCAAGCCCGACCGGGCCCGGGCCGAAAAGATGATGCGGGAATTTGACCCGGACAAATGGGAGGCGGACGTCCGCCGCCGCTTCGGCTCCACCGCGGACAACATCATCGCCATCGAGCAAAAGACCCGCAAAAACGACCCGGAGCGCCACGCCCGGCACCTGGACATCATCTGCTCCCACTGGGACGACATACTGGGCTTTATGGACCAGGAGCTGCCCCCCTTCACCGAGGTCTACGACCTGATGAAGAGCCTGAATATGCCCATGACCCCCCAGGAGATCGGCTTCACCCCCGAGGACACCCGGGAGGCCTTCATGGGGGCCCGGGACATACGGGACAAATACCTGTGCTGCAGCATGATCTGGGAAATGGGCCTGTTGGACGAGATCGGCGACAAGCTCAAGGCCTACGTCGAGGCCGGCTGCCCGCGGGAGTGGAACTAAACGTGTATTCTTTGGGGGCGTTATGCCCCCAAAGGTTTTTCAATATGCATCACCCGACATACTTTTCAAATTGATACTTTTGATAAAGAGTATCATGCTGAGGAAGGGGTAAAAATGAAATTTGAAATCTATGGCATTCGTCATGCTGCAGACGGTTCAGTGCAAAAATCCTCCGCTTCAACAAAAAAAATCACATTGCATTGATTCGTAGAAACACCTACATGATAATAATGGGCAGAAGATTCACTCTTCGGCCCATTATCTTTATACGAGAATACTGCTGAATTGATATGAAAAGCAACGGATTGCTTCGTCACCCGGGCCATACCGGGCTGTTCATGACTTGGCGATATACCCATGACACAGACGCCATGAGGGAGAAAACCAGAGGGATTCTGGATGCCCTGTATGCCCCCAGTTTTTGACCACAGATTTACACCCAGTTTTCAAAAGTGCTGTGGTCAAGCTGTGGTCAAGGCGGAAATCCAGGGAAAAAGTAAAGCCCTCCGATTTCTCGAAGGGCTTCTGAAAATCCTTGTGGGGCAATTACTTCTGGGCTTCTTCCACGGCCACGGCGACGGCCACGGTGGCGCCGACCATGGGGTTGTTGCCCATGCCGATCAGGCCCATCATTTCCACGTGGGCGGGCACGGAGGAGGATCCGGCGAACTGGGCGTCGGAGTGCATGCGGCCCATGGTGTCGGTCATGCCGTAGGAGGCGGGGCGTCGGAGTGCATGCGGCCCATGGTGTCGGTCATGCCGTAGGAGGCGGGGCCGGCGGCCATGTTGTCGGGATGCAGGGTGCGGCCGGTGCCGCCGCCGGAGGCCACGGAGAAGTACTTCTTGCCGGCCTCCCAGCACTCTTTCTTATAGGTGCCGGCCACGGGATGCTGGAAGCGGGTGGGGTTGGTGGAGTTGCCGGTGATGGACACGTCCACGCCCTCATGCCACATGATGGCCACGCCCTCGCGCACGTCGTCCGCGCCGTAGCAGCGGACCTTGCTGCGCTCGCCGGTGGAGTAGGGGGTCTCGTTCACGATGGTCAGGGCATGATCTTCCTTCACGTCGGCGGACAGGTAGTCATACTTGGTCTGCACGTAGGTGAAGCCGTTGATGCGGGAGATGATCATGGCGGCGTCCTTGCCCAGGCCGTTCAGGATGACCCTCAGGGGAGTCTTTCTGACCTTGTTGGCGTTGCGGGCGATGCCGATGGCGCCCTCGGCGGCGGCAAAGGACTCGTGGCCGGCCAGGAACGCGAAGCACTCGGTCTTCTCATCCAGCAGCATAGCGCCCAGATTGCCGTGGACCAGGCCCACCTGGCGCTGATCCGCCACGGAGCCGGGGATGCAGAAGGCCTGCAGGCCTTCGCCGATGCACTTGGAGGCCTCAGCGGCGGTCTTCACGCCCTTTTTGAGGGCGATGGCGGCGCCAAGCTCGTAGGCCCACTTGGCGTTTTCTAAAGCGATGGGCTGAATGCCTTCCACGATCTTGTAGGCGTCCACGCCCTTGGAGTTGTTGTAAGCCTTCAGCTCTTCAAAATCCTTGAAGCCGTACTTGTCGAGCACAGGCTGGAGCTGGGGCATGCGGCGTTCATATCCTTCAAACAGAGCCATATCTCGCACCTCCCCTTATTCTTTCCGCGGGTCAATCCACTTGACCGCGCCGTCTTCAGCCTTGAACCGGCCGTAGGTACCAATGTTCTTTTCGTAGGCTTCCTTGGGATCCATGCCCTTCTTGATGGCGTCCATCATCTTGCCCAGGGACACGAACTTGTAGCCGCAGACCTGGTTGTCCTTGTCCAGCGCCATCTGGATCACGTAGCCCTCGGTCATCTCCAGATACCGGGTGCCCTTGTCCTTGGTGCCGTACATGGTGCCCACCATGGACCTGAGGCCCTTGCCCAGATCCTCCAGGCCCGCGCCGATCACCAGGCCGTTGTCGGAGAAGGCGGACTGGGTGCGGCCGTAGACGATCTGCAAAAACAGCTCGCGCATGGCGGTATTGATGGCGTCGCACACCAGGTCGGTGTTCAGCGCCTCCAGAATGGTCTTGCCGGGCAGGATCTCACTGGCCATGGCGGCGGAATGGGTCATGCCGGAGCAGCCGATGGTCTCCACCAGGGCCTCTTCGATGACGCCGTTCTTCACGTTCAGGCTCAGCTTGCAGGTGCCCTGCTGGGGAGCGCACCAGCCGATGCCGTGGGTGTAGCCGGAAATGTCCTTGATCTCCTTGGCCTGGATCCACTGGCCTTCTTCAGGAATGGGGGCAGGGCCGTGGTTTGGGCCCTTCATTACGCAAACCATCTCTTCCACTTCGCGGGAATATTGCATACCTGGAACCTCCCTTTTTATACGGTTTCAATATAGTATACCATGTCCGGGGCGTTTGCACAACAAAATTCTTGTGAGTTTTTGTGTTTTTATTGTCGATGAGGGGCTTTTTTGCCTGTTGCGTCCAAAAACAGGGGGATATCCCCCGCCTCCTGGGCCGCCAGGGCGCACAGAAGGGCCGCCGCGGCGTCGAACCTGGCGTCGTGGGGACCATCTCCCCCGCCGAACCAGGTAAGGCAGGCCGTTTTTACCGCTTCGTCCGTCACGCCGTAGTGATCCATGGTCTCCCTGAGGGACGGGGGCTTTGGCCGCCTGCGCCCGCCGCGAAGATATTTCCCCCGGCTCACCGCCAGGCGGAGCGATTTCATGGTGCACAGAATGGGCACGTCCGGTACCGAAAGACCCGCTCTTTCCCATTCGCCCCGCAAAAACCCCACGTCCGAGGCCGCGTTGTGGCCGATCCACATATCCGCCCCGGAAAAATCCCGCCATATCTCCTCCGCGGCCTCCTGAAACGTGACCCCGCCGGAGAGGATTTTGAGCTTTTCCTTGGACAGGCCGTGTATCTTTTCCGCCCGGGGATCCATCTCCTCCACGGAGAAATACCGGTTGACGCCCCTTGAGCCGTTTGCGTCCATCAATATATAGCTGATCTGGCAGATTCTGCCGTCATGCCCCGAGGCCTCCGTGTCGAAGGCCAGTACTGTCCTTTCACGATCCATTGCTGCCCAGCCATCCCCGCAAATAGTCCCGCACCGCCCCGGCGTGGGTGTACATGGGCACGTGGCCCGCCGTGGGCAGCGTGTGGTATTCCCCGTCGGGGAGCCGCTTTTTGATATCCGGAGAGATCTGGCCCCCCAGCACCGCGTCCCGCCCGCACCATATGACCATCTGCGGCGCGAAGAGGGCGTTTTCCTGGGGATCGCTCTCCTGGGACAGGATCGATATGATATTCTCCCTGACCCCCGGCCGGTTGAAGTTGCGCCTCAGCGGCATCCATTCCTTTTCCGGCAGCTTTTTGCCGTAAAGAAACCGGGCGGCCCGGGCGAAGGATCCCCGGCCGGACACCGCCCTGAGTACGAACCGCATGAAGCCCTGGGATTTTAACGCCCTTCCCGACGTGAACACGGGGCACAACATGGCCATGGACGCCACGCTGCCCGGGGACAGGCGGATCATCTCATACACCGCCCGGCAGGAGAGCCCGTGGCCCACCAGATGCCAGCAGTAGAGCCTGCCGCCCTCCTCCTTGTCGATCTCGTCCAGCACGCCCCAGAGCATCTTGGCGGCCTGCCCGACGGACACCCTGTCCCGGACCGACGAGGGCCCAAAGCCGGGGAAATCGCACACCACGCAGTAGTTTCCCTTTTCCTGCAGGGAGGGGATGATCCTGTCGTACTGCTCTATGGACAAAAGGGGCGAGGCGATGAGGGCCACTCGATTTTTGGTGTCGCCCAGGGGCCTGAATACCTGGAAACGGACCGGCACGCCGCCGAAGGACAAATACCGATCCATTTTCATCTCGCCATCTCCCCATAAAAACTCATTTTATATTGTACCACAAATCCCGCCAAGTGCAAGCAAAACATGATATTTCCAGCGCCATGCGGCCCATTCCGGGTAAATGATAACATTGCGTTCATAAAATTACGGATATTTTTTGTTTGACCTATGGTATACTACCATTATGAAACCAACGCAAGGAGGAATTGTATATGAAACAGATCCTTTCATGGATCCTGGCGGTCATACTGGTATTGTCCGCCTTCGCCCTGGCCGAGGAGGACCAAAACGTCATCGCCCTGGTCAACGGCGAAGCCATTACCTACGACGACATGGCGGCGGAATACGAATACAACTTGAACTATTACGCCAGCTACGGCATTACGGACGAGGAGTCCCTGTCCCAGCTGCGCGCCGCCATCGTGGACGCCTATGTGCAGAACAAGGTGATGGAGCAGAAGGTGGCCGAGCTGGGCCTGCCCGTGGCCAGCCCCGAGGACATCCACGCCCAGGCCTTGGGGGAATATGAGGAGACCATATTCACCCTTATGAACCAGTACGGCGCGGATCTGTACACCGGCGAGGGCGACGTCAGCGGCGCTCTGGCGGCCTTTACGGAGTATTTCGCCGCTCAGGAGGGCGCGGGCCTGATGGACGCCATCGAGTCCTTCAGCAAAGAAGACGAGGCCAACGGCGCGGTTCTGAACGAGCTGATGACCGACGTGAACGCCTTCCTGGACGCCAACGACTATTCCCTGGCGGCTGTGGAGGCCTATTACGGCCAGACGGCCCGCACGGACGCTGTGAACGAGTACATCGCGGGCATGGTGGACGTGAGCGACGAGAGCGTGAAGGCCTACTTCGACAAGATGGTGGCCGCGGATCAGGAGGAGTTCACCGAGAGCCCCGAGAACGTGGAATACTACGTGGCCTCCGGCTACGGAATGCCCCTGTTCATTCCCGAGGGCTACCGCTACATAAAGCACATACTGGTGCTGATGGATTCCGAGGACCAGAACGCCATGTACTCCGCCACCACCGATGCGGCCTCCGCTCAGGCTGTGGTGGACGAGTTAAGCGGCACGGAGCCCATGACGGAGGAGGATTACACCGCCGCCGCCGCCAAGGCCCAGGCCATCGACGACCGGCTGGCCGAGATCGAGACCCTGCTTGCCGCCGAGGACGCGGATATCGACGCCCTGACCGCGGAGCAGGAGGCCCTGAACAACGAGAAGGCCGCCGTGGAGGAGACCCTGTCCTCCGACGCCGCCCGGCTGTATCAGGCCGCCTCCTCCCTGGCGATGGCCCAGGCCGCCATTGACGAGCTGAAGGCCAAGTATCAGCCCCAGATCGACGACATTTACGCCCGGCTGGCCAATGGCGAGGACTTCACCAGCCTGGTGCTGGAGCTGGGCCAGGATCCCGGCATGCTGGACGAGTCTGGCGAGAACGTGACCCCCTACCTGGTGTACGAGAACACCGCCGGCCTGTGGGAGGAGAGCTTCGCCGCCGCCGCCACCGCCCTGGAGGAGGGCCAGTACACCCAGGAGGCCGTGTGGACCAGCTACGGCGCCCACATTATACTCTACGAGTCCTCCGTGCCCGTGGGGCCCGTGGACTTTGAGACCGTCCGTGAGTCCATTACCGACGAGTACGTCCAGACCACCCAGCAGGAAAAATATACCGAGCTGATGGACGAGTGGACCGGCTCCGCCCAGATCCAGACCTGGCCCGAGAGGCTCGTGAGGAGCGAGGGGAACGAGGGGAACGAGGGGAACGAGGAGTAACGGGGGAGGCGCTGGGCGCTGCGCGCGCCCAGACCTGCGCTTAAGGGCCTTAGGCCCTTAAGAATCCCATTTT
>CADAGW010000156.1:5378-8537 GCA_902787475.1 uncultured Eubacteriales bacterium | reverse complement strand
CCGCCAGCTGGGCTGCCGAGTGATGGAGATCTCCGCTCTCAAGGGTGCCGGCGTCATGGAAGCCGCCGAGGCGGCAGTACGGGCGGCGGGCGAACCCAGGACCATTCCCCAGCACACCTTCTCCGGCCCCGTGGAGCACGCCCTGGCCCACATCGAGGAGGCTGCCGTCCACTCCGCGCCCGAGGAGCAGCAGCGGTGGTACGCCGTCAAGGTGTTCGAGCGGGCCGACAAGGTGCTGGAGCAGCTTCATATCGACCCGGACACCATGAAGCATATCGAGTCCGACATCGCCGCCGCCGAGAAGGAGCTGGACGACGACGCGGAGAGCATCATCACCAACGAGAGGTACGTATACATCGCACAGGTCATCAAGTCCTGCTACAAAAAGCACAACGCCGGCAGCATGACCACCTCCGACAAGATCGACAAGGTGGTCACCAACCGGTTCCTGGGCCTGCCCATATTCGCCCTGGTCATGTTCCTGGTCTACTGGATCGCCATGGTGGCCGTTGGCGCGCCTGCCACCGACTGGGCCAACGACGGGCTGTTCGGCGACGGCTTCCACCTCCTTGGCAAGGGCACCGCGGAATATGAGGAGGCGGCGGAGCGCTACGGCGACACCGACCAGATCATAGAGGCCTTCTCCGCCAAATACGGCATAGAGATCGACGAGGACGACCCGGAAGCCTCCCTCGCCGCCCTCATCGAAGCCACCCCCGAGGACGCCAGCGTCACCTATATCACCCAGGACGAGGAGACCCTGGCCACCGAGGAGCATCCCGGCGCGGGCAAGGCGGACCTGGAAGCGGCCATAGCCGAGTACCTGAGCACCGAGGAGGGCTACAAGCCCGACTTCGGCGCCCCCGATCCCGCGGCCTTCGGCACCTGGGTGCCCGGCATCCCGGCGCTGGTGGAAAAGGGCCTGGACGCCGTGAACGCGGCGGACTGGCTCAAGGGCCTGATCCTGGACGGCATTGTGGCCGGCGTGGGCGCGGTGCTGGGCTTCGTGCCCCAGATGCTGGTGCTGTTCTTCCTGCTGGCGTTCCTGGAGGCCTGCGGCTACATGGCCCGCATCGCCTTCGTGCTGGATCGTGTGTTCCGCAAGTTCGGCCTCTCCGGCAAGTCCTTTATCCCCATGCTCATCGGCGTGGGCTGCGGCGTGCCCGGCATCATGGCTTCCCGCACCATCGAAAACGAGCGTGACCGGCGCATGACCATCATGACCACCACCTTCATCCCCTGCGGGGCCAAGGTGCCCTTCATCGCCATGATCGCCGGAGCCATATTCAGCGGCTCCGCCTGGGTGGCCACCAGCGCCTACTTCATCGGCATGGCCGCCATCATCGTCAGCGGCATCATCCTCAAAAAGACCCGCCGCTTCGCCGGAGAGCCCGCTCCCTTCGTGATGGAGCTGCCCGCCTACCACTGGCCCACCCTGCCCAACGTGCTTCGCTCCATGTGGGAGCGGGGCTGGAGCTTCATCAAAAAGGCCGGCACCATCATCCTTCTCTCCACCATCCTTGTGTGGTTCCTCTCCCGCTTCGGCGTGGCGGACGGCGCGTTCCGCATGCTGGAGGAGGACGAGCTGGACATGTCCATACTGGCCCGGGTGGGCGGCGTCATCGCCTTCCTGTTCGCGCCTCTGGGCTTTGGCACCTGGCAGGCCGCCGTGGCCTCCATCACGGGCCTGATCGCCAAGGAGAACATCGTGGGCACCATGGGCATCCTCTACGGGGGCACCGAGACCTACGCCAACTTGGCCTCCGCCTTCACCGGCGTTTCCGCTTACGCCTTCCTGGTGTTCAACCTCCTGTGCGCCCCCTGCTTCGCCGCCATCGGCGCCATCAAGCGGGAGATGAACAACGCCGGCTGGACCTGGTTCGCCATCGGCTACCAGTGCGGCTTCGCCTACGCTGTGTCCCTGATGATCAACCAGTTCGGCCTGCTCTTCACCGGCCGCGTCAACTGGATCGGCCTGGCGGCGGCGGCCGCGGTGCTTGGCGTCATGATCTATATGCTGATCTTTAAGAAGTATCACGAAGCCACCCGCCTCACCGCCAGGGTGTGACGGGGAAAGGGGATGGGACCATGCTCACCTGGCTCACAAACAACGCGGGCACCGTACTGATCACCCTGTGCCTTATGGCCCTGGCGGCGGTCATCTGCCGTAAGCTGATCCGTGACAGGCGGCAGGGCAAAAGCGCCTGCGGCGGCCACTGCGGAGCGTGTCCCATGTCCGGCGCCTGCCATAAGAAACCATAACACATCGGGGACGCGGCATACCACCGCGTCCCCGTTTTCAGGAGGCTTTCCATGATCAGGACCACTCTTACCATATCCGGCATGATGTGCGGCATGTGCGAGGCCCACATAAACGACGCCATCCGCGCCGCCTTCCCCGTCAAAAAGGTGACCTCCTCCCACAAAAAGGGCGAGACCGTCATCCTCTCCGAATCCTCCCTGGACGAATCCCGCCTCCGCTCTGTCATAGACGCCACCGGCTACACCCTCGCCGCCGTCTCCTCCCAGACAGAGGAAAAGAAGGGCATCTTCTCCTTCCTTCATAAGTGACCGCCCTGCGTTTCAACACTTTTCCCTTGTAAATCCCGCCTGGATGGGGTATAATGGAAATGGGGAAGGAGGAATGCCCATGCTGGATATCATGTATCAGGAGCTGGTTCAGGGACTGGTGGCCATTTTGCCCGACCATCTTTCCCGCGTCGTGCTGTACGGCTCCACGGCCCGTGGCACGGCCACCCCGCAATCGGACGTGGATATCGCCCTTCTCATTACCAGGCCTCTCACCCTTCGCCAGCAGGACGCGCTGTCCGACCTGGTCACAGACCTGAATCTCAAATACGACAGGGTGTTGTCCGTGGTGGACATCGACCTTCACACCTATCTTCACTGGCGGCACGTGGCCCCCTTCTACCAGAACGTGGATAAGGATGGGATCGTATTATGGAAGGCAGCGTAGAATCCCTGTCCGGATACCGCCTGCAAAGGGCGCAGGAGGACTTGGCCACAGCCCGGGACAATTTGGCTTCCGGGCGATACCATGCGTCCATCAACCGCTCCTATTACGCCGTATTTCACGCCATCCGGGCCGTCACTGCCCTGGATCAATTCGATTCCGCCAAGCACAGCGACATCATCGCC
>CADAGW010000156.1:0-5346 GCA_902787475.1 uncultured Eubacteriales bacterium | reverse complement strand
CCTTCTTCAACCAGCATTACGTGAAAACAGGTGTGTTCGACAAGACCATATCCAAAATGATCGACTCCAACTACCGCCTTCGTGAAAAAGCGGATTACGATGATTTCTATCTGGCGGCCCGGGAGGATGCCCAGTGCCAGTTGGAAAGAGCGGAGCAGGTGGTTCAAATCATTGAATCCTATCTCACGGAGCGTATCCAACCTCTCCAGAGCCCGTAATGAAGAGCCGTTCCCGCAGCATTGCGTAGGAACGGCTCTATTCGCTGTTTATCTCTCGTAATACTTCTTCATGATCTCCGCCACCATATCCTCCGCTCCGGAGAGTATGAACCGGCCCAGGCCCTTGTCGTACTGGAACTTGAACTGTATGTCCTTGCCCTCGTCACATATGGCCTTGCAGAAGAATGCCGATATTTCCATCGCCTTTTCCTTCTCCACGGGGCAGTCCAGTATCACCAGCGCCCGGTTGGCCTTTTTATACTTGTCCGCCATGAAGTCGAACACCACCGCGTTCTCCTTGGCGGATATGGACTGCCTCACCTCGCTCTTTTCCATAAAGGCGCTCACGTCCTCCTCCGTAAACGTCCACACCCCGTCCACCTTTTCTCCGTCCAGTATCCCCAGCTTCAGATACGTCCTCAGCGTCCTGTCGGTCAGTCCCGTCATGGTGGCGATGTCGTTCAGATCATACTTCATATCTCTTGTCTCCCTTCGCTTTTGTGATCTCAGTATACCGTAAATATCCCCGCTTTTCAACTTGAAATCGGGCCCCCTTTTCATACCCCTGTCAACCGCCGGTTGTGCGCCATGGAAAAATGGTCGCTTGCAAATCCTGCGTGATTCTGCTATCATGGTCCCTGCCGGCGAAGAAAACAGGAAAAGAGGAGACCACATGACCATAGGACAGAGGATCAAACAGCTTCGTGCAAGAGCCTCCCTCACTCAGGAGCAGCTGGGGGAGGAGCTGGGCGTCACCGCCCAGTCCATATCCAAATGGGAGACCGGCGCGGCCATGCCGGACATCACTCTCCTGCCCCGGCTGGCGGAGGAGTTCGGCGTGACCATAGACGAGTTGTTCGACCTGACAAACGAACAGCGCCTGCGCCGCATCGAGAGCCGCATGGACCAGGAGGCGGAGATCCCCGCCGACGTGTTCCGGGAATACGAGGACTTTCTGAAGGCCCAGCTGGCGGAGGCCAAAGACAGGGAGCCTCTTTTGAGCCTCCTGGCCGGTCTCTACCACCACCGGGCGGAGGCCGACCTTAAGCGGGTCAGCCGCCTGGCCCGGGAGGCCATTGCCCTGGAGCCGGACAAAAAGGACTGCCAGTGGCTCCTTCAAAAGTCCGACGGCGCCACGTCCTGGGATTGGAACGTGGCCAACCACGCCAAGGTCATCGACTTCTATCAATCCCTCATCGGGCGGGGGAAGGGCCCCTCCGTCTACTACTACCTCATAGACAATCTTCTGGCCGACCACCGGGCCGACGAGGCGGAAAAGTATCTCGCCGAATTGGCCGCCGTCCCCGGCGCCAGACCCGCCCTGATCGAGGCCTACCGGGCCCACATCGCCCTTGCCCGCTTCGACAAGCCCGCCGCCGACGCCGTCATCGAGGCCGCTCTCGCGAAATACCCCGGCGACTGGGCTATGCTCTTTGAGGCCGCACAGTACTACGCCGGCACCTGCGACTACGATAAAGCCATCGAGTGCTACGAGGCCTCCTACCAAAGCGAGGAGGATCACAAGCCCCGCTTCCGGGACGCCCTGGAGGGCATCGCGATGCTCTGCGAGATCAAGGGCGAGTATCAAAAAGCCGCCGAGACCTATGAGAGGATCCTGGACAACCTCAAAACCGAATGGGGCATGACCGACGAGCTGGATGTAATAAATGCCCAGGCTGAGCATGACCGCCTCTCCCGCATGCAGTAACGCCCCGCCATTTGGCCCCATATGGGGCCATTTTTTCATGCACATGTTGACAACCCATAATCCCATGCTTTATAATTTGATCGAAAACAATATGTGGCAGGGAGGGGAGATACATGACCCATATACTCAGCCGACCCGATTACGAGGCCGCCATATCCGAGAGCCGGAACCAGAGAATGGCCTGGTGGCGACAGGCCCGCTTCGGCGTGTTCGTGCACTACGGCCTCTACGCCCAGCTGGGCCGCAACGAATGGGTGCAGACCCTTGAAAACATCCCTCCGGAGGAATACGCCCGCCTGGCTGACACCTTCGCGCCAAAACCCGGCGCGCCCCGGGAGTGGGCCCGCCTGGCCAGCGAAGCCGGGGCCAAATACATGGTCATGACCACCCGGCACCACGAGGGCTTCTCCCTCTGGGATTCCAAGGCCAATCCCTTCAATTCGGTCAACTACGGCCCCCACCGGGACATCGTCCGGGAATTTGTGGACGCCTGCCGGGAATACGGCCTTCGCATCGGCTTTTATTCCTCCCTCATGGACTGGCATCACCCCGACGCCTGGCGCTGCGCCTTCGACAACGACGCCCGCCGCCGGTTCCTGGACTTCATCGAGGCCATGAACACCGAGCTTCTCACCCAGTACGGCAGGATCGACATCCTCTGGTACGACGTGGCCGAGCCCATGGACAACTGGGAGGGCTGGGATTCCCTCTCCCGCAACCAGCGCCTTCGCTCACTCCAGCCGGACATCATCATCAACGACAGAAGCCGCCTGCCCGAGGATTTTGGCACCCCCGAGGGGAGCATCGTGCCGGGCCAAAGGGACTGGGAGGCCTGCATGACCTTTAACGACATCTCCTGGGGCTATCTGGACGACAAGCAGGCCCTGCCATACGCCTACTCCATGCACCGCATCCTCCGGATGATCCACACCTGCTCCGCCAAGGGGGGCAACCTGCTCCTCAACATCGGCCCCCGGCCCGACGGATCGGTGCCCGCCGACGCGGTGAAGCCCCTGAAGGAAGTGGGGGAGTGGCTCCGCCGAAACGGCGAGTGCGCCTACGGATATCATCCCGCCGCCCGCTTCGGCGGCAACGGCATCTCCTCCGCCACCACCAGCCCCGACGAAAAGACGGTGTATCTCTGGAACTGGATCTGGCCCACCGGCGGGGAAATGGGCATAGGCGGCTACTGCGACGCCCCCAAACGGGTCTATATCCTCTCCACCGGCCAGGACATCCCCTTTACCCACAAGGGCCAGCGCATCCTTCTTCACGACCTGCCCGCAGTCTCTCCCGACATAAGCGGCGTGTCCGTGATCTGCATGGAGTTTGACCGGCCCCCGGAGTATCACCCCAGGAGCTACTACCCCCAGCTTCACAAGGGCCTGGACATCGCCGGGGACAATAAGCTCTGATCTGCCATTCACCGCCCCAAACGGATTGGAGGAAACAACATGCTCAAACTGTGGGATCGCTATTCGGACGTCCGGGTGCAGCATGAAAACGAGGTCACCGTCAGCTACCGCACGGCCAATATGGTCTGCGAGGAGGGCCTCAGGGACGGCATGTGGGTGTCCCTGTCCTACAACGCCTCCGGCTACATGATGGACGCCAACCCCCTGCCGGAGCCCTCCTACATGAAATACGAACTGTTCTCCCGGCCCCAGTCCTTCCAGCTGAACATAGACGGCCAGGACCTGGTGTCCCACTGGAGATACGAGGGCGCCCGGGTGGACCGGGACGAGGAAAGGGTAGAGTGCGTGGTCACCCTCCGCCACACCATACGCCCCGTCCGTGTGCGCATCCACACCCTCCTTGACGGCACCCCGGTGCTGGAGCGGTATCTGGAGGTAGAAAACCTCTCCTCTCAGAGCGCCGCCGTATCCTCCCTGTCCATACTCTCCGGCGGCCTTCAGACCCAGCGGGTGCCCTCCAGTCCCGAGGACACCGTCTACCGCCTGGGCTATTTCGAGGGCTGCCACTGGGGCGACGAGGGGGACTTCCAGTGGAAGACCCTGGAGGAGGGAGAGACGGTGGTGGCCGGCCGCTTCCGCCGGGACAGGCACCGGCACCCCATGTTCATGCTGGAAAACCGAGTCACAGGCGAAATGTTCATAGGCCAGATGGCCTTCTCCGGCGGCTACGCCTTCTCCTTTGACTACCAGAGGGACAGAAACGTCCCCGAGTGCGTTTCCTTCGACGCCCGCCTGGACGCCTACGCCCCCCTCCGGGTGCTGGAGGCGGGGGAGAGCTTCCGTTCACCCTCCATGCACCTGGGCTGCGTGTTCGGGGGCCTGGACATGGCCGTCAACGCCATGCACGACCACATCCGGGAGAGCGTCATGCTGCCTCCCACCAAGGGCCTCACCGGCTGGATCGAGACCGGAATCGGCCCGGAATACGACATGAGCCGGGAATCCACCCTCTACGCCATCGACCTGGCCGCCAGCTACGGCTCCGAGGTGTTCTTCGTGGACGCCGCCTGGTACGCCCCGCCCCGCCAGGAGGGGGAGTGGTGGAACCTGAGCGGCAACTGGCGCTACGATCCGGACCGCTACCCCATGGGCATCTCCGAGATCCGGGACTACGCCCACAGAAAGGGCCTCCTCTTCGGCATGTGGATGGACGCCGAGCGGGTGGGCCCGGGCAGCCGCGTCTGGAAAGAGCGGGAGGACATGCTGGCCGTCCAGTACACCGGCAAGCCCAACGCCATGGGCCTGTTGGATCACACCTCCGACGCGGTGTGCGACTGGATGAAGGACAACATCGAATACCTCATCAACGAATACGGCATCGACATGTTCCGCCTGGACCACAACGTGGGCGCCCGGGACGGGGTCAACGCCGCCTGCCGGGACGGATATCTGGAAAACACCTACCTTCGCTACTACGAGCACGTCTACTCCATGTACGACGAGCTCCGCTCCGAGCATCCCGACGTGATCTTTGAAAACTGCGCCGGCGGCGGAGGCCGCACGGACCTGGGCATGGTGGGCCGCTTCACCCACACCTGGGTCACGGACTACCAGCTCCACCCCAACGCCCTGCGCATCACCAACGGCATGACCATGGCCCTGCCGCCCGAGTGCGTGGACCGGCTGGTGGGAGGCCAGACCGCCTACCTCACCGCCGATTTCGACCTGCAGATGCGAAATCTTCTCTTCGCCCGGCCCAGCATCGGCGGCATCCTCCCCGCCGGAGCCCGGCCCAATCCCGGGCAGATGGAGCGCATCCGCAAATACACCGACCTCTACAAGACCTTTGTCCGGCCCATGCACAAGAGCATGTGGTCCTTCCACCATACCCCCTCCCTCCGCGCGGCCGCGGCCCAGGGCTTCGCGGTGATGGAGCTTGCCGCCCGGGACGCCTCCCGGGGCATGGTGGGCGTGTTCCAGCTCGCCTCGCCCACCCGGGAGGAGT
>CADAGW010000155.1 GCA_902787475.1 uncultured Eubacteriales bacterium | reverse complement strand
TTTCCGCTGGTGGTCTTTCAGACCGGCTCCGGGACCCAGACGAACATGAACGTGAACGAGGTCATTGCCAATCGCGGCAACCAGCTGGCCGGCAGAACACTTCTGCATCCAAACGACGACGTAAACATGTCTCAATCCTCCAATGACACCTTTCCCTCCGCCATGCGGATCGCGGCCGTGATCGCCCTTGAGGACCGCCTGCTGCCGGCTGTGAACCGGATGATCCTTGCGCTTAAAACGTTGGAAGCGGAAAACGAAGACGTCATCAAGTCCGGCCGCACCCATCTGCAGGACGCCGTGCCCATCCGCTTTTCACAGGAGATCTCCGGCTGGCGGGCCAGTCTGGAACGGGACGAAGAGATGCTCCGCGCCTTGATGGGCTCTCTTGGCGAATTGGCGCTGGGTGGAACGGCGGTGGGCACGGGCCTGAACGCGCCTCAAGGCTTTGACACGAGCGCAGCGCGGGTGGTCTCCGTCCTCACCGGAAAGGCTTTTATCCCGGCCACCAACAAATTCCATGCGCTCACCAGCTTGGATGAGTTGACGGCTGTTCACGGCGTCGTCAAGGCACTTGCCTGCGACAGCATGAAGATGGCCAACGATATCCGGCTTCTGGCCTCCGGTCCCCGCTGCGGGTTCAGTGAGATCAGCATACCGGCTCTGGAGCCAGGCTCATCCATCATGCCCGGGAAGGTGAATCCGACTCAGTGTGAGCAGTTGAGCATGGTGGCCGTGCAAGTCATGGGCAACGACGCTGCCGTTTCTCTGGCAGCTTCCCAGGGGCATCTGGAGTTGAACGTCTATCTTCCGGTGTGCATCTACAATTTTCTGCAGTCGGTCAGGCTCCTGTCCGAATCCCTGGATTCCTTTCGGGAACGCTGCATCTGTGGTCTGAAGGCGGACAGGACGCGGATGAAGGAATATCTCGATCGGTCGCTCATGCTGGTCACAGCTCTCAACCCTGTGATCGGCTATGAGAAGGCCGCCTCCGTAGCGGAACTGGCCTACAGGGAAGGGCTGGATCTGCGGACGGCCTGCTTGCAGCTCGGGTATCTTGGCGAGCAGGAACTGGATGCGCGGCTCAATGCGGAAAAGATGGTTTGAGATAATTGACATCCCGCATCCTGTCAATTTCCGGAATGAGCAGGCAATGCTCTTTACATATCATGATCCATCTCCTGAAACCACGAAGCAGGCGCTTAAAAGGCGCCTGCTTCGTGGTTTTACTGATTATCAGATCTGATTCAGCCTTTCTCCTGCTCCGACTGGACGTCCGGAAAAGCGGAGTAGAACGGGGGGATGTCCGCGCCGCGCAGCTGGCGGTCCAGGTAGTTTTTCGTGATCCGGACCACCACCCCCGATAGGGTGATCACGCCGATCAGGTTGGGGATCATCATGAGGCCGTTGAAGGTGTCGGCCAGGTCCCAGGCGAGATTATCCCCCATGACAGCGCCGCCGAACACCAGCAGGACGAACAGGATCCGGTAGAGGAAGGTCCGCTTCTCGCCCAACAGATACTCGGCCGCCTTGGTGCCGTAATGGGACCAGCCCAGCACCGTGGAAAAGGCGAAAAGCATGATGGATATGGCGATGAATACGGAGCCGATCCGGCCGAACTGCATGGCAAAGGCGGTGGAGATGAGGTTGGTCTTGGTCAGCTCCACGCCGTTGTAGGCCGCGGTCACGAGATGCCCCGTTTCAAGGTCGATAAGGCCCGAGGACAGGGCCGTAAAGGCGGTCATGGTGCAGACGATGATGGTATCCGCAAACACCTCAAATATGCCCCACATGCCCTGCATGACGGGTTCCTTCACGTTGGAATTGGAGTGGACCATGACCGAGGAGCCAAGGCCCGCTTCATTGGAGAACACGCCTCGCTTGCAGCCCTGTTCGATGGCCAGCTTCATGCCGTAGCCCACGACGCCGCCGCAGGCCGCTTTGGCCGCGAAGGCGCCTTTGAAGATGGCGGAGAAGACGGCGCCGATCTTGTCGATGTTGGTGATAAAAATCACCAGGGATCCAATCATGTATGCAATGACCATGAAGGGCACGATCTTCTCCGTGACGGCGGCGATGCGCTTGAGACCACCGACCACCACCAGACCTACCATGACCATGATGAAGATCCCCGTGACCCAGGTGGGGATACCGAAGGATGCCTGCATGTTGCCGGAGATGGCGTTGACCTGGGTCATGTTGCCGATGCCGAAGGAGGCGAAGAGACAGAACAGCGAGAACAGCGCGGCCAGGATCTTGCCGATCCATTTGCAGCCCCTGCGGCTGCCCAGGCCGTCCCGCAGATAGTACATGGCGCCGCCGGACCACTCTCCGTCGCTGTTCTTGCGGCGATAGTAGATGCCCAGTACGTTTTCGGAGTAGTTGGTCATCATGCCGAAGAAGGCGATGACCCACATCCAGAACACCGCCCCGGGGCCCCCCATCAGGATGGCGCCGGCTACGCCCACGATGTTGCCCGTGCCCACCGTGGCCGCCAGGGCCGTGCACAGGGACTGGAACTGCGAGATGCTTCTGTCGGCGGTGTGGCCCATGACGCCCCGGTCCTTCATGGCGCCCAGGGTGCGTTTCATCCAATGGCGGAAATGGGTGACCTGGAACACCCGGGTCAGAACCGTCATCAGCATGCCCACGAAGGCCAGCAGCAGGATGGCCGGCCAGCCCCACACCACGCCATTGACGGCGTCGTTGATCCGGGTGAGCGTATCCCAAAACCCGTTCGCGGCGGCCGCTTCCTCCGCGGCCAAAACAGCGCGCAGAGGGGCCATACACAGCAGCAGAGCAAGCAACAGCAGTGTCGATCGTTTCATGGTACCTTCCTTTCCATCGCAAGGATGCGATGCTCCGTTTCCCAGGCGGGTCCCACCGTCCGGGAAATAATGGCCTATTGTAGCATACCTCTCCACCAAAAACAATATATAATATATTATTTCTTGACAAACGTTTCAAACGGTGCTATGATGCATCCATATTTTTCATAGAGTAAAGCGATGCGGAAGCAAAGTACCCTGGTGCGGCGGCATTTCAGAGAGCGGGCGACGGTGAGAATCCCGTATGGGCCCTCAGGCGAAGAACCCTTCCAAGCCCTAACCGAAAGCGAGGAGCCAGTAGGAGCGGCGTGAACGGCGGCACGTTACAACCGCCAGGGCTTGATGGAGCCCGGAAAGAGAAGCAAATCAGGTGGCACCACGGAGCGGCGGCATTCGTCCTGAAATATCAGAACGATTGCCGACCAACGAACGGAGGTGCTTTTTATGTGTTCCATTTGCGGCTTCACGACCAAATCTATTCCCGTAGAGAAATTGAAAGCGTGCTTTGACCGCACCGTCTCGAGAGGTCCGGACATGAGCCGGTTCGAGGAGATCCCCTGCGGATACCTGGGCTTTCATCGCCTGGCGATCATGGGCCTCGACGAGCGGGGCATGCAGCCCTTCCATCTCGATCAGGATGCGGTGGTGTGCAACGGCGAGCTGTACGGCTTCCGTCCCCTGCGGGAGCGGCTGCTGGAGAAATATGACCTGAAGAGCCAGTCGGATTGCGAGATTCTTCTGCCCCTGTATCACGAATACGGCGTGGAGATGTTCAAGACCCTGGATGCAGAGTTCGCCCTGATCCTGTGGGACGGAAAGAAGCAACAACTCATCGCTGCCCGAGACCCCATCGGCATCCGTCCTTTATACTATGGACGGCTGTCCAACGGCGAATGGGCCTTTGCCAGTGAACCCAAGAACCTGCTGGGCTTGTGTGAGGCCATTTTACCCTTCCCGCCCGGACACTATTGGGTGAACGGGCAGTTCGTCCGATATGCTGACCCTGCCTACGTGGGCTATTTCACCATGAAGGAAGAGGAGGAGGTCTGCCCGAAGCTCCGCCGGCTGCTGATGGACGGCGTCGAGAAGCGGCTGGACGCGGACGCGCCGGTGGGCTTCCTGCTCTCGGGGGGCCTCGATTCCTCGCTGGTCTGCGCCATCGCCCAAGGTATGTTGGATAAGCCCATCCGTACCTTCGCCATCGGCATGGACGTGGACGCCATCGATTTAAAGTACGCCCGCCAGGTGGCGGACTACATTGGGTCGGACCATACGGAGGTTATCATCAACGAACGGGACGTGCTGGACGCCCTGCCCACCGTGGTGGAGCTGCTCGGCACCTGGGACATCACCACCATCCGCGCCAGCATCGGTATGTATCTGGTGTGCAAGTGGATCCATGAGCACACGGACGTCCGGGTGCTGCTGACGGGCGAGATCTCCGATGAGCTGTTCGGCTATAAGTATACGGATTTCGCGCCGGATGCGGCGGCCTTTCAGGAGGAGGCGGAGAAGCGCATCCGGGAGCTCCACGTCTACGACGTCCTGCGGGCCGACCGCTGCATCTCGGTCAACAGCCTGGAAGCGCGGGTGCCCTTCGGCGATCTGAAGTTTGTACGCTACGCCATGAGCATCGACCCGGAGCTGAAGATGAACCGGCACGACATGGGCAAATACCTGATCCGGAAGGCCTTCGCCGGCGATCATATCCTGCCCGACGAGATCCTCTGGCGGCAGAAAGCTGCCTTCTCCGACGCCGTGGGCCACTCCATGGTCAACGACCTGAAGGCCCTGGCGGAGAGGACCTACAGCGACAGTGAATTCAGGGAGCGCGCCGCGGGATATGCGTATCGACCGCCCTTCACCAAGGAGAGCCTGTTGTACCGCGAGCTGTTCGAGCGGTTCTATCCCGGCCAGGCCCGTATGATCCCGGACTACTGGATGCCCAATAGGACCTGGCCCGGCTGCGACGTGGACGACCCCTCCGCCCGAGTGCTGTCCAACTACGGCAAGAGCGGTCAGTAACTCGCTTTATTCTTGTCTCCTTGGGTGCCACTGGCACCCAATTCACCACCGTGCCCGTTCGAATCCAACCGCGAAAAAATGACCCCCAAAGGAATGGGGGGGTCATTTTTTGGTAAGCATTTTTTTAAACATGGAAAGAAACTAAAAGGCAAAGCGAAGCCCTGTTGTCAATTTGTTGTCAAAATGTTGTCAAAACCCCAAACGAGCGCAAAATCGAGCTCTTTCAAGCGAACCAGAGGCACAAAAAAAGCCCGATTTCTCGGGCTTCTTCGATGGTACGAGTAGAGATAACTGACTCAGCAGCGAACGATCATATTCTTATTCGAAATACTGTAATCTTTAATATAGGCCTCTTTATGGCCTGCTTGGAAATGCGATATGACCACGTCTGTGATGCTACAGGGGTCTAAACCCTCCCGGATAAACTTTATGTCGTTCCCGGGGGACAGTCAACCAGGATGGTCCCGTCTTCTAGGTATCCACAATGATTGCTTACGG
>CADAGW010000154.1 GCA_902787475.1 uncultured Eubacteriales bacterium | reverse complement strand
CCACCCGGAAGGCGGAATAGCCGCCCTCGTGCCGGGCGAGCAGCGCCCCGTCCAGATAGACCTCAGCCGTGTGGTTGGCCCCGTTGATCTCCAGGAAGTTAGCTTCCCCGGACAGCTCCTCGGGCTGTATTTCCCGCACGTACCAACACTTGCCCCGGTGGTAGTCGTTGCCCCCGTCCTGGCCGTCCAGGGCGTTCCAGGTGTGGGGCAGGGTCACCTCTTCCCCTTGCCGGGCGTAGGCCATGGCCGTCTCTACAGGAATGGCGGCCTTCAGAAACCGCCATCCCTTTGTCAGTGTAACGCTCTTACGCATGCGTGTCTTCCTTATTCAGCCGCGAGCTCAGCTTTGGCTTCGGCCTTCTTCTCGGCGATCCGCTTCTGGACCTCCACCATCTCGGCCTTGTCCAGCTTGCAGGGCTTCATTGCGATGAGCGTAATGATCCATCCTATGATCGGCAGAACATACATCAGCGCCAGGGTCATCCAGAACACGCTCGGCGTCAGCGGATCGGTGGGCTGCGGCACGGTGTTGGTATAACCGATCAGAGCTATACAGCCGGTAGCAAGGACGGCGCCGAAGGAGGAGATGATCTTGTCGATAAGGCTGTAGGTACCGCTGACTACAGCAGGAATATAGCGTCCGCTTCGGTCGAGCTCATAATCGATCACATCTGCCATGAACGAGGTGGCGGATGTGGTGACGCACATCTGCGTTCCACGGCAGAGGAAGGTGATGAGCACATACCCGATCATGGGCAGGCTTCCCATAGCGGCAATGGCCGCAGTGTTATTGCGGATCAGGACAAAGAAGAGGATCATGAGCACGGAGGTGCCGATGCAAGCCCAGGTCCAATCGACGATGGCCTTTCTGCTGCCGTGCTTGCCGGCATACCGGGCACCGAACACAGCGAAGATGATGGAGGGGAACATGCCGATGGCGGAGAGAATGGTGCCGAGACCCACATTCCCGATCACGATGCCGTAGAGCATGGTGGTGATGATAGCCTGTCCCGCCACCAGCTGGGCGATTTTATCACTGGCCTGAGCTGCGATGTAGCTCTGCAGAGGCTTGTTGTGGGACAGCACGTCAATCATATCCTTGAACTTCAGGTGCTCATGCTTGCCGATGCCCGAGAAGTTTTCCGGTTTATCAAAGGCGGAAACGCCGATGCAGGTGAGGAGAACGCCCAGACCGGACAATCCAACGACCATAAACACTGCCATGGACAGGTACGCCTGGTTGTATTCGCCGCCGGCGGCTTTCAGTATCACGTTGCTCAGCACGATGGACAAGGCCATAGGCACGACATAATTGAAGGCTGTCAACCAAACGCCGATCTTCGGCCGCTGTTTGGGATCGTTCGACATGAGCGCCGGAATGGTCTGTCCCGTCATGTTCACCAGCGTATACCCGATGATGTAAACCACATAAGACAGGGCAAAGGTCGCCACGCCCAGCCCCTTGCTGGAGAACAGATGGAACATGCCCAGCAATCCGAAACTTTGGATCAACCAGCCCACGATCAGCAGGATACGGATCTTGCCGAAGCGGGTGTTCACCCTGTCGTACACGAAAGCCAGAAGGGAGTCGGTCACAGCATCCAGGATCCGGGTGCCCATGATGATGACGCCAATGATGGCAGTGGAGATGCCGAAGCCGATGCTGGCTGCGTAGCTCGCCTGCTGGATGAGGATATATACCGCCATGTTAGACAGTGCTGAGCACGCATACAGGATGATCTGCCAAAGCTTTGCCCGGCGATACTGGACGCCGTCGATAGGTTCGAGGACTTGGGGATTCTTTTTCATAGTGCTGCTCCTTGCTGTTTTTTCGCGGGCTTGGACCTGCCGCCCGCCTTACGATCCCATTGTAGGCCGGCGCACGGAAGGCGTAAAGCCAATTATCCCGCAAAAATTACAATTTTTCAGGAAATCGGTTGAGAAATCGCGAGAAACATGATAAGATCGTCTATATCGGCAGAAAAGAGGAAAGAAAGGCTCCTTTTCATGGATGTTCAAATGACCCGCGGGGAGCAGAATCTGCTCCTGTTCCAACGGCTGATCCCCAAAAATGAAAGAATTTACGTTTGGTGCTGCCGCCCGGACGGAACCGTCGTGGCGTCCTCCTGTCCGAAGACGGACCAAAAGGTTCTGGAGGAGACCTTCCGCCGGTTCGAAGGGGTGCGGCGGCTAGAGGAATACGCCAAAGCGTCGGACAGGAAGCCCCTGCTCGTCGGCTCTCCCGTCGGCATGCAGTGGGCGCTGAGCTATGAACCGGATCGCAGCGGCTCCCTCTACTTCATCGTAGGCCCCGTGTTCTACGGCACGCCTCGCCCGGAGCGCCTGCGCCGGGCTCTGCAGCCCTATGTGGACGATCGGGAGAGCGCCGGCTGGGCCGGGGCTCTGGTGGACATGGCGCCCCGGCTGCCCGTCATGACCTACGCCATCTTCATCCGCTACGTGCTGATGATCCACAACACTCTGACGAACCAGCAGCTGGGGTTGGACGACCTGGAAGAGGACCTGCCGCGAAGCGAGCTCTCCACCGCTCTGCCTGTGGGGGAGCGGGACCGGTCGGAGGTCTACGCCGCCGAGCAGGCCATGCTGGAGATGGTACGCACGGGAAACATCAACTACCAGGCTGTGCTCCAGCGCAGCATTCGCCTGAGCCCCGGCGTGCCGGTCCAGGGCCAGGACCCCCTCCGGCAGATGAAGACCAGCATCATCGTGTTCACCACCCTGGTCTGCCGGGCGGCCATGGGGGGGGGCCTGAGCCCGGAGGTGGCCTATCCCCTGGGGGACTCCTACATCCAGTCCGCGGAGAACAGCCACGATTCCGGCGAACTCAACGCCTTGGCCAGCGCCATGTACCACGACTTCATCTACCGGGTCCACCACGTCCGCACCAACCCCACCTGTTCCCACGCGGTCCAAAAGGTCTGCGACTATATCGACATGAGCCTGGATCGGCCCATCCGCACGGCCGACCTCGCGGTCCTGGTGGGCTACACGGAATACTACCTGACCGAGAAATTTAAAAAGGAGACGGGTCAGTCCGTCTCCCAGTACATCCGCGCCGCCAAGATCACCCGGGCTAAGGTCCTTTTGACCTCCACCGCTCTATCCGTCCGGGACATCGCCGAGCGCCTGGCCTTCAACACGCCCAACTATTTCATCCAATCCTTCCGCGCCCTGGAGGGCCTCACCCCCGCCCAGTATCGCAAGCGACACCGGCAGGGATAGGCATCACAGCCTGTAGGATGCCCTTGGGAACCGCTTCGAAGGATAGATCCCCATCATATTTTTGGGAGCGGGCCCTGTTTCCTGCTGTTTAGAGGGTCACAGGGCCTTCAGCTTCTTATACAGGGTGTTCAGATACCGCTTGCAGGGGGCGTCCTTCTCGTAGGCCACGGCGGTGGAGATGTCGGCGTCCTCGTTCTGCAGGGTCTTGATGAAGGCAAGGAAGGCGTCGCTGGCGTCGCCCAGGAACGCCGGGAACGCCTCCTTGGGCATGGACACGACCATGGCGTTGTAGAGGGCCAGGGCCTTCTCCCGCCGGGTGGCGGCCTCCTCGTATCGGGTCAAAAACTGTTCTGCCAAAGCTTTGTTCATGGTATCGTCTCCTTTCATAGGGATGGGTCGGTTTCGGGGTTTCGTGTGTCGATCCGCCGGCAGGCGGCCAGCAGAAGGGCCGTCAGCGCCAGGGCAGCCAGCAGCAGCGCCCTGGGGTACGCTTTCTCATAGTATATATGACTTTGCCCCACCTTTTCAAGGGCTGCGGGGTCAAATGACAGGCCGTATTCCGCGCAGAGCTGTTTCACGTTCAGCAGGCCCACGCAGGGGACGCCCAAGGCGAGGTAGTGGCCCATCAGGTAGTCCTCCCCGTCGGTCACCTTCCTTTGGATCAGCCCCTGGCCCAGGCCGTAGCCCTCGCCGTGGTCCCCCAGGGCCATGTTGTGGCCCCCCACGCTGACGAAGCAGCTCACGTCCCCGTAGAGCGATTCCCGCCAGCGGAGGTTCGCCTGCCGATCGGGGATCTGCGTCACGACGATCCCCGCCCCTTCCATGCGGTCCAGGGCGGCCTGCAGCGCCTCTGCCTCGTCGGGGAAGAACACCGCGCCCATGTTGAGGCCCAGGTCGTCGTCCCCGCCCAGGGTGACCCCTGCGGGGGCCGTGGCCACCAGGCCCGCTTCATACAGGTGATACAGCATCTCCGGGGCCGTGAAGGCCGGGATATTGGCCCCGTAGGTGGAGGCGCCGATGGACACGATCATGACGGGCTCCGCCCCCAGGGCTTCCGCCGCGCACAGGGCGGCCAGGTTCAGAGCCGGGAAGGAGCCGGTGCTGCAGATAGCCACCCGGTCCCCCGCCTGCACCCCGGCCCTGACATACAGGTCGCAGACCAGGGCCGCCATGTCCGGCTGACAGGAGGTGCGCTTGGCCTCCAGGTTCCCCAGGGTGGTGGTGATGGCGGTGAAGTCCGTGCCGAGAAGGCCCGTAGCGAACCGGTCCGTCCCCTCGTCGATGGGGATGCCCCGCCGCAGGCGCTCCGCCTTCAGCTCCGCCATGCAGCTTTCCATCTGCTCTGCGGCCTGGACCATGGCCTCATAGTGGCGCTTGGGGACGGTCCGCACGCTCCAAAAGCTCCCCAGGCACCCGGCGAGCAGGACCAGGACCATGGCCAGGATCAGTATGCACTTGGTCCGTTCCCGCCGCCTCACAGGGCCCCCATGAGCAGCATGACGGCGGCCAGGATGCCCGTGACCGCAGCCAGGGCCAGCAGGGTCTTCCCCACGCCCTGCTTTTCCATCTCCCGCACTATGATCCCCGGCACGATGAGGCCGATGACGCCTACGGGGAAGGGCAGCAGGCCCGTGGCCACCACCGCCAGGTTCAACAGATAGGAGAGCACGATGGCCAGCGCGAAGCGCCGCTTGCCGTAGAGGATAAACAGGTTCGACAGCCCCTGGAGCAGGGCCCAGGTCAGCAGGACCAGGACCAGGGTGTACCCGATCCGAAGGGGCGTGGTCAGGCACAGGGCGAAATACCCGGGCACGATGATGCCCCCCGGGGACAGGCGGGTGCATTCGTAGAACAGGATGCTCAACACGATGCCCAGCACCAGTATCTTCTCCGTCATGATTCCACCTCCTTCCCCAGGTCTCTGATCCGCTGCGTCAGCGCTTCTCCCGCGCCCTTGATGTTCCCTGCGCACAGCAGCACGGTTTTTTCGGAAAACGCAAAAGCCGGGGCTGCTCCCCCAGCACCCATATCTCCTCCGCCGGGAGCCGGGCTGCGAGACGGCTCATGTCCTCCGCCCGGGCCGGCCGATCCCGCCGGTTGTTCAAGATCAGGACGAGCCGTCCCTCCGTCTTCTGGGCCTCGTACAGCTTCATGGTGGAGACCAGGTCGTTGGCGGAGAAGGCGTTCAAGAACACCCCGTTCCCATGGTCGATGCGCTCGAAGGCGTAGGGGTCCTTCCGCACATGGGCCATACCGGCGAGGGCGTCCGCCTCGTTGACCCCCGCTGCCCGGCACACCGCCAGGGCCAGGGCCACGTTCTCCCCAAAATCATCCACGACGGGATACCCCTCCGGCCGGGGCTCGATGACGAACACCCGCCCTCGGCCCGCCATGGCCTTCTCCATCCGGGGCGCCATGTCCGCCTCACAGGTGAACAGGTCCCCCTTGTGGGGGCGCATGGAGAGGAGGGCGTCGCAGATCTCCTCCCGGGTCTCCGGCCGCACGTTGGTGACGACAGCCAGGTCCGCCCGCAGCATGTCCTCCGAGGCCCGCTGGCCCTCGGGATGGATGGCCATGCACTCCACCACCAGCACCTGGGCCCCCTCCCGGCGGGCAAGGCGCATCATGTCCCCCTGCTCCCGGATGTTGGCGGGGGCGCGGCGCTCGATCTGCTCCTCCCGGCCGTCCACGTGAAGGATCATGGGCAGGGTGCCGGTGGATTTGGAGAGCACCCGGACGCCGCCGCCCCGCAGGCCCGCGTCGATGAGCCGGACCGTGGAGGACTTGCCCCGGATGCCGTTCACGTGGATCACGTGAACGAAAGAACTCCTACACCGGCTCAGGAGGAGCTTTTCCCCCGCCAGGTATAGGAGATATGCGGCGCACAAAGCGATCAAAATGTATTCCGGCAGGCTCATAGCATGCCCTTATAGCGCAGGACGTAGGCCACCACCTTCAGCTGATCCGATACCCGGCGCTCCATGGGGAAGCCCCGGAAGGTCTCCACGGTGATGGCGGGGATCTTCAGCTGATCGGTGACGGTGCGGTTCATGCTGCCCGCCGGCCCGGGGCCGTTGTAGCCGAAGGGGCAGGAGGTCACCTCCCCCTCCTGGGTGGCGAACAGCAGGTCGAAGAACAGGTCCTCCATCCCCTCCAGGGAGGTGTAGATGAGGGTGCTGCCCAGAAAGTCCCGGCCCTCCTTGTAGACGATGGCCTCGTGGAGGTCCAGCAGCAGCTCCGGCTGTTTCTCCTCGATGTCGTGGAAGATGGCGTAGCATATCCGCTGGGCCATGGTGCCCGTCTCGCTCCCGGGGAAGCAGCGGTTGGGGTCGTCCTCCCCCACCCGGCGCTGGTTCCGCTGGGCGCCCCAGGCGTTGGCCGGGGCCAGCACGTACAGGGTGCCGGCCTTGATGGTGATGCTTTGGAGCATGAGCCCCGCGTACCAGGCGGCTCGCTCGTCCCCGTGGATGCCCGCCGCCACGTAGAGGGTGGGGCCGGGGTCCTGGCCGACGATCTTCACCACGGTGGTCTCCGTGTCCGCCCCGGAGGTCAGCAGATAGCTCTCCCGGGTCACCGGGTATACCGTGTCGAAGTCGGCCACGAAGTCGTGGGCCGTCTTGGTGTGGATATCGAAGGTGACCTCCGGCTCCAGGACCCGATAGCCGTCGTAGGCGAAGGTCTCCCCGCCGATGGTGACGGTCATGCCCCCTTCCTCCTGGGGGTCCGGCCCGTCATCCACCGGCAAGGGCGTGGCGTCAGCAGCGGGCGCTGTTGCCGTCGATATGTCTTCCGTTGTGGCCTGCCGGGGGGCGCATCCCACAAGGAGCAGCCCCGCCAGGCAGATCAGCCATAGTCTCTTCACGATAGTTTACTTTCCCGGGGACAGGTAGCGCCCGATGCCGTTGGTCAGTATCTCCTGATAGGAGGGCAGGCCGCCCAGCTCGATGGTCTCCTGGTTCCCCAGCTCGTTATAGGCGTTGCACAGCTGCACGATGCCGCAGATGTGCCTGGCCACCCGCTCGTCCAGGGGGATGCCCGCCTCGGTGAACTCCACGGTGACCGAACCGGCCTTGCGGGCCCGGACGTAGTACTTGTCCACGCCCTTCACCACCAAGTCCGCGTTGGTCCGGCCCCGAAGCCGGCCCTGGGAGGGGTTGGCGGTCTCCATGAGGGTGGCCAGGGTGTCGGTGAAGTCCCCCAGCTCCCGGTGGGACAGGCCGTGCAGGTTGGTGGGCGATGCTTCGATGCTGATGTTCATGCCCTCCATCTGCATGTCCATGGAGGCCCAGCTGGCCAGCTCGATGGCGTCCTGATGGGCCACGATGGCGTTGACCGTGGTGTACTCCGGGGACGCCTCGTGGAGGTCCACCGTGATCTTCACGTCCCGCTGCTTCACCAGCTCCGTGATGCCGTAGGTGACCCGCTCGGTGAAGGTGCCGCTGTTGCTGCCGGGATAAGCCCGGTTCAGGTTCCGGGTCTCGCTGCCCGACAGGGTCTGCCCGCTGGTCCTATGGACGTACACGTCGGAGTCAGGCCACTGGTCGATGGGGTTGGTGGCCCGGGAGCCGAAGCGGAAGGTCCGATCCCCGCCGGGGGTGGATATGGTGAAGAACATGGGCGCGCCCTCCTGGGGGTCCGTGCAGGTGAAGGCGCTGTGGTTGGCCCGAGGGATCACGTAGAGGACTCCGGTCTTGGGCTGGCAGTTCTCGATGAGGGTCACCGCCGCCACCACGCCCGAGGGCTCGTTGGGATGGGTGCCGCCCAGCACCAGCACCGCCGCACCGGGCTTGCCGGAATCCAGCACGTAGACCTCCGTGTCCCCATGGGTGCCCTTGAGACCCGGGTTGTAGTCGGAGAGCATCTCCACCGCGGTGACGCCGGGACCGGGATAGATGGGCTGATCCTTCCACATGGAGGAGAAGGTGACGCCCAGGTACACGCACACGGCGGCGGCCAGGAGGCACAGGGCCGCGGCGGTCCAGATTCGTTTCGGTATCTTCTTCATAGCTTCGCCCTCACTTGATCAACAGCAATCGCAGGATCAGGGGGATGATGACCAGGGCCGCGTCCAGCTGGTAGAGGAACTTGTCCTTCCTGAACATGTTCACCAGGATCAGCACCAGCAGCAGGGCCACGATGGCCAGATACACGTATTTCAGAAACAGCATGTTCTTCCCTCCTTACCGGGTCAAAAAGCCCATGTACTTGGAGTTGAGCAGGTAGATCACCGCCAGGGCGATGCACACCAGGAACGGGATCACGCAGTGCTTCAAGACGGGCTTGTACTTGAGGCCCACGATCTGGGCGGCGTAGTTGCCCGCGAGAGCTGTAGGCGGCATGAGATCGCCCAGACAGCAGATGAAGGACAGCAGGGCCGCGATGGTGATCTGATCGCCGGTGTCCAGCAGCACCAGCAGGAAGGGCACGCCCATGACGCTGGCCGCCCCGTAGGAGCTGACCGCGCCGAAGCCCGGCATGATGGTGCAGATGGCGATATACAGGGCCACCAGACCCCAGCCCAGGCAGGAGACCACGATATAGCCCCGGGCGCCGGTGAGGGTCAAAATCTGGATGAACATGCCCACGCCCATGAGCTTGGCGAGGACGGGGATGGTGGTGTCCATGGCCTCCAGGCCCCCCTCCCAGGCGTTGAACCGGCGGCCCGTAAACACGGCCACCACGGCGCAAAGGAGGAAGATGAGGGGCGTGCCCAGCTGGGGCATGAGCTTGGGGACGGCCCTGGTCAGCACCAGCAGCACCACCAGCAGCACGATGGGGATGTAGAGCTTGAAGCCGTACTTCTTCCCCACCTCCATATCGAGGTCCTTCTTCAGCTCCTCGATATCCAGGTTCTTGCAGTATCTGAGCCCCAGGAACAGGACCGTGAAGATGGCGCAGGGGATGGTGATGAGGAACAGGGGCCCCTCAAAGCCGATGTAGGGCATGTCCACGCCCCCGGCGATCAGCATGGCGGGGATGTTCACCGGCGGGGCCGCCATGCCCATGATGGCGCCCACGGCCAAAATGGCGCCCGCCCGCTCCTTGGGGATGCCGATCTTCAGCAATATGGGGGCCACGATGGCGCCGGCGGAGAGGACCGCGGCGGTGGAGGAGCCGGTGATCATGCCCGGGAACATGACGATGAACATGAGCAGGATCAGCATGAGGGCCGGCACCTTATAAAACTTGGTGACGATCAGAGCGTTCAAGGCCTCCAACGCGCCGGAGCGCTGGATGGCGGTCATGAACAGCATGGCCGTGGAGATGATCAAAATGGTGTCCACATAGGTGAAGCATCCCTCGAACAGATGCCGGATGGGGATGCCCTCCCCCGCCACCAGAGCGCCGGCCACGGCGCCCAGGATCATGGAGATGCTGACGGGGAGCTTCAGCAGCAGGTTCCCGATCAGGAACACGCCCAGCATGGCCAACAGGACCAGTAATTCGATATCCAAAGCGTTCTCCTCTCTATATCGGATCAGGAAAACATCCCGCCCGCCCCGATCGACGAGGCGGGCAGGGCGACGAAACAGGGTTCTTTATTTGTTGAACAGGGCGGAGAACACGTCCATGCCGTCCTTGATGGCGAACAGGTAGGTCAGGGGGATGTTCTTCTCCTGGGCCACGGTGGTGAACTTGCCGTCGAAGTTGGCGTCCTCCACCACCACCATGTACTTGGCCACCTCCAGCACCATGTCGGTGAGCTTGTCGGACAGGACGCCCCGGCGCATGGAGCCGCCCAGGTGGCACATGATGACCGCCGGGTTGGTCTCGTTGATGGCGGCCATGATCTTCTCGGCCCGGGCGGTCTCGTCCGCCTCGGATATGCCGGCCGCGCCCAGGCCCTTGGAGCTGGCGCCGCAGACGATGATGACGGTCTTGTAGTTCTTGATGTCAGCGTCGGTGGCCAGGGCGTTGAAGGCGTAGTCCTTCACGCCGGACCGCTTCATGATGGCGTCCATCATGGAGGTGTCGGCGCTCTGTCCAAAGGAGGTGACCAGGATGGGCGTGGCGAACAGGGAGGGGTCCACCTCACCGATGTTGAAGGTGCGGACGGACTCGCTGGTGTTCATGGCAAACTCGGTCTTCTGGTTGGGATCGAACCCGTCCACGGTGCCCTGGGAGGAGGTGTAGGTCTCCTGCTTCTGCTCCGCAGCGGGAGCCTGGGTGGCGGCGGGGGCGGTCTCAGCCGTTTTGCTGCCGCAGGCGGCGAGGGCGGTGACGAACAGGAGGGCCAACAGCATGGCGATGATCTTTTTCATGGTTTTCTTTTCCTCTTTTCTTATGTATTCCAGTTTGGGTATGCCTTATTTGACGGGCTTGAAAACGCCTTCCAGGCCCAGTTGCATCATGTCGTCGTAGGAGCCGAGACAGGTGAACTCGATGGGCGCTTCGGGATAATACAGGTTATAGGCGTCCTTCAGCTTGGTGATGCACACGATGTGCCGGGCGATCCGCTCGATGAGGGGGATGCCGTTCTCCT
>CADAGW010000153.1 GCA_902787475.1 uncultured Eubacteriales bacterium | reverse complement strand
CGACGGGTGCGACATGGCGTTTATGATCCATACCAGCTCCGCCCCGGGGGTGGGCGTGAGCCAGGGCGGCAACGGCTGCGTGCTCAAGCGGATCGAGTACATCGGAAAAGCGGCCCACGCGGGAGGCTCGCCGGACCTGGGCATCAACGCGCTGTACGCGGCCACCCAGGGCATGAACTCCGTCAACGCACTGAGAGAGACCTTCCGGGACGGGGACCACATCCGCTTCCATCCCATCGTCACCGCGGGCGGCGCGGTGGTCAACGCCATCCCGGCGTATGTATCCATGGAAAGCTACGTCCGGGGCGCCACCATCGAGGCCATCCGCAAGGCCAACGACAGCGTGAACCGGGCGCTGGCCGCCTCCGCCGCCGCCATAGGGGCCCAGGTGCACATCCGGGACATCCCGGGATACGCCCCGCTCATCAACGATACCGGCCTGACGGATGCGATACTGGATGCGGCCCGGGAGGTGTTTCCGGAGGAACAGGTCACCCGGTACGCCTCCTGGGATACGGGCTGCACGGACATGGGCGATCTGTCGGCGGTCATGCCCGCGGCCCAGCCCATTGTGGGCGGGGCGGAGGGCCTTGGCCACGGGGCGGACTACCGGATCACCGACCCCGAGAGCGCCTGCGTCAAGTCCGCCGCGGTGCAGACGGCGGCCCTGGCCAAGCTGATGGAAAACGGCGCGGCCCGGGCCAAAGAGGTGCTCAAAAACGCCAAACCCCGCTTTGAAAGCCGGGAGGCGTACTTTGCGGCCATCGACGCCTTCCAGATGGACCGGGACGTGGTGGCGTATGAAGAAAACGGCGACGTGACGCTGAAGCTGGGCCGAACCCATACCGCCGATTGAGCCATGGGTACATAAGGCTGATCAGATACACACATGGGAAGGGCCCGGACGGAAATACTGATCCGCCCGGGCCTTTCCGGACAGCTGCGGTGTATGAGGGACTGCCGGCAGCCCTTGTTTTTCGGTCAGCGCCGGTCGTCGGGCCGCGCGCAGCTGGCGCAGGGGTTGCGGCAGATCTGACGATACTCGTCCGCGCCGGAGCGCGCCTCGTCACCCCGCCGGGGCTGTAACGCGGCGATATGGGGAGAGGGCGGAGGGGACGAAGGCTGAAAAGGCCATGATTTTGAACGAATTGGTCACTTTTTTCGATTTCTTCCGGGCGGGGGAATGATTATAATACAGATAGCTGTAAGGCGGCAAAACCGCCGGAATGAGATAGGAGGAAGAAGTCATGAAGAAGATCCTTTCCATGATCGTGTGCCTGTGCCTGGTGCTGGGTCTGGCCAGCGTGGCCATGGCCGAGGAGAACACCCTGCGCGTGGCGTGGTGGGGCGGCCAGGAGCGCCACAACAACACCATCAAGGCGCTGGATGCCTATGGCGAGGCCAATGGCGTGAAGTTCGAGTACGAGTACACCAGCTGGGGCAGCTACTTTGAGAACCTGGCCACCCAGGCCGTGGGTCACAACCTGCCCGACGTGCTGCAGATGTCCACCACCGACATCATCAACTACTCCACCAACGGCCAGGTCGTGGACCTGATGCAGTTCGTGGACGCCGGCATCATCGACCTGAGCAACATCGAAGAGAGCAGCCTGTCCGGCGGCACCGTCAACGGCCAGCTGGCCGGCTTCACCACTGGCACCAACACCGTGACCGTGGTGTACAGCAAGGCCATCTTCGACCAGGCTGGCGTGGCCTATCCCACCAGCGACTGGACCTGGAGCCAGTACATCGACACCGTGAAGGCCATCTACGATGCCACCGGCATCCAGAGCGACATCCCCTTCCTGACCGAGGCCCGCTGGGTCGTGGAATCCTGGGTGCGCTGCTACGGCTACGACTTCTTCTCTGAGGACGGCCAGAGCCTGCCCTGGGCCGAGGACGAGAAGGTCATCGCCGGCCTGACTAAGGCGATCCAGGACGTGGCCGACGGCGTGAAGGCCGGCTACTTCATCGATCCCGAGGTGCAGCTGGCCTGGTCCACCACCGAGGAAAACTACATCACCCAGGGCAAGAGCGCCATGGCGTTCCTGCTGAGCAACTACTACGGCATGTACAACGCCGCCCTGAACACCGCCAACGGCGATGAGCTGGGCATGGTGATGCTGCCCAAGATGGACGACGGCGAGAAGACCGGCATGTACCTCAACTCCAACATGTACTGGTGCATCTCCTCCAACTCCACCGATCCCGAGGCCGCCGCGAAGGTGCTCAACTACCTGATCAACTCCACTGACGCTGCCTCCGCCATTGGCACCGACCGGGGCATCTCCCTGTCCAGCGCCGTGCGCGAGTACCTGGCCACCTCCGCCGACACCGATGCCAACACCAGCGCGGTGCTCAACTACGTGGGCGAGGTCTCCCAGGTGGTCTCCAGCGTGAACCCCGCGGATCCCGCCAACTCCGCCGAGGCCATCAGCGTGCTGAAGAACGACTACATCGCCGTGACCTACGGCGAGATGAGCGCTGAGGACTGCGTGGCCGACTTCATCGACCAGGCGTCCTCCATCCTGCCCCAATAATGAGTAATACGCAGTGCGCTAGCCGCTGCGCATGAGACCCAGGGAGGCGCGGCCCACACCAGGCCCGCCTCCCTTCAGTCTGTCACCGGAAGGAGCATTTCCATGACTCGCACCGCAGTGCCCATGAGCCGGAGCATGAAGATCCGGCGGAGAAACGAAACGCTGGCGGGCTACCTGTTCATAGGGCCCTGGCTGTTTTGCTTCCTGGCGTTTACGCTGGTCCCCTTCATCATTTCCTTTGTGCTGTCCTTTATGGAGTACAACATGCTCTCCAGCCCTGCTTTTGTGGGCATGGCCAACTATGTGAAGCTGTTCACCAATGACAAGCTGTTCAAGACGGCGCTGGGCGTGACGCTGAAGTTCGTGTTCATCGCCATCCCCCTGCGGCTGGCCTTCGCCCTGCTGGTGGCCATGATCCTGAACCGGAATTCCAAAATGGTGCCCCTGTACCGGGTGGTATACTACCTGCCCAGCATATTGGGCGGCTCGGTGGCCGTGTCGGTCATGTGGAGATACTGCTTCTCCAAGACCGGCGTGCTGAACACGGCCCTGAACGCCATCGGCATCGCCAGCGACATCTCCTGGATCTCCAACAAGGACACGGCCCTCTGGAGCCTGATCCTTCTGTTCATCTGGCAGTTCGGCTCTCCCATGCTCATCTTCCTCTCTGGCCTTAAACAGATCCCCAAGAGCTACTACGAGGCCGCCGAGTGCGACGGAGCGGGCCCCCTGACCCGGTTCTTCCGCATCACCCTGCCCCTGCTCACGCCCATCATATTCTTTAACCTGGTCATGCAGATGATCGGCGGCTTTATGGTGTTCTCTCAGGCCATGATCATCACCGACGGCGGTCCCATGAACCGCACGCTGGTGTACGCGCTGTATCTCTACCGCCAGAGCTTCGCCTATTATAAGATGGGCTACGGGTGCGCCATGGCCTGGGTGCTGATGATGATCATAGGCTTTTTCACCCTGCTGGTGTTTAAGTCCTCCTCGGCCTGGGTGTTCTACGAGAACGAGATGAAGTGAGGAGGCGGAAAACATGCAGCTGCAGGGAAAAAAAGCGGTCCATACCACCATATTTCACGTGTTCGTGGGCGGCCTGGGCTTTATCATGGTGTATCCGCTGATCTGGATGGTGTTTTCCTCCTTTAAGGCCAGCGAGCTGGTTTTGTCCACCGTGGGACAGCTGTTCCCCTCCGAGTGGCGGCTTGACAACTACATCAACGGCTGGTCGGGCTTTGGCAACACCACCTTTGCTACCTTCTTCACCAACTCCTTCATCGTGACCATACTCACGGTGATCGGCAACGTGATCGCGTCGGCCATGGCGGCCTACGCCTTCTCCCGCATCAAGTTCCGGGGAAGGAATTTCTGGTTCGTGTGCATGATGATCACCATGATGGTGCCCAGCCAGGTGCTGGTGGTGCCCCAGTACGTGATCTTCCATTCCCTGGGGTGGGTCGACACCTTCCTGCCCCTGATCGTGCCGGAGTGGGGCGGACGGGCGTTCTTCATATTCATGATGATGCAGTTCATCGCGGGCATCCCCCGGGATCTGGATGAGGCCGCGGAGATCGACGGCTGCGGGCGCATCCGCCTGTTCACCACCGTCATCACCCCCCTGATCGTGCCCGCCATGGCCACCAGCGCCATATTCTCCTTCTATTGGAAATGGGACGACTTCATGGGCTCTCTGCTCTACCTCAATTCCCCCCGCAACTACACCGTGTCCATTGCCCTCAAGCTCTTCTGCGACCCCACCGCCGTGTCGGACTACGGCGCCATGTTCGCCATGTGCGTGCTGTCTCTGCTGCCGGTGATCGTGCTGTTCCTCTTTACGCAAAAGTACATCGTGGACGGCATCGCCATGTCGGGCATGAAGGCGTAAATCCATCTTTCATCTCCCCCGGCTGGGAAGGAATTTCCCGGCGCGGGGGAGAATTGTATATATGCCATTATGGAAAAGGGGGAGCGGGCTATGCGGCTTGGCCAGTGGACGCTGAAAAAACAGGTGGGCGCCATATTGCTCGCGGTGTGCCTGGCGTCCTTCGTGTCCGGCTACGCGGTGATGCGGGCCATGCAGGAGGAAAACCTGCGGGTCAGCTACAACCAGAGCGTGGCGCTGGTGTCGGCCTCCTTCCGCCAGGCGGAGGACAAGCTGGAGGCGGCGGAGCAGATCGCCTACAACATCATCGTGTCCGACGCCGTACAGACGGCGGCCAGCGGATACCTGGACGCCCTCTCCGCCGGCAGCGGCCAGAGCGTGCTCAACCAATACACAGACAGCATTGGGTATCTGATCGACCAGCAGATCATAGAGAGCGATCTGATCCTCTGCGCCAACTACATCGACCAGCGGGGCAGCGTCAAGGTCATGGCCAGCCGGGGCTACGTGCGCCTGGGCGGCGAGGAGGCCCGGCGGGTGGAGGCGGCCGGGATCGAGGCCCAGGGCGCCACGGTGCTCATGGCGGGCCAGGACGAGGACACCCTCTACATCGTCAAGGAGCTGCGGGAAAAACGGAACCTGAGCATGCGCCACGTGGGCGTGCTGGTGCTGGCGGTGGACATGGGCACCATCGGGCGGGAGCTGACCCGGCAGTACGACGGCACGTTCTTTTTGGAAAGGGACGATCTTCTCTATGTGCTGCCCACCGCGGACGAGGCGCTGACCCGGGCCTATGAGCGGGCGAAGGCGGAGGAGGAGGACGGGCGGAGGTATGCCCTGGTGTCAGGAGACGAGGGAGACTATTTTGCCGTGCGGGTGCCCGGCAGACGGTTTTCCTGCACGGTGCTCATAGGCTATCAGCAGATGTTTTCCTCCCATCATCACATGTTCAGGCGCTACGTGGGCCTTTTCGTGGCCCTGAGTCTGGCGGCCTGCCT
>CADAGW010000152.1 GCA_902787475.1 uncultured Eubacteriales bacterium | reverse complement strand
CAAGGACCTGGGCACCGGCAACGAGCAGGACATCACCATCACCGCTTCCTCCAACCTGAGCGAGGACGAGATCAAGAAGGCCATGGCCGACGCCGAGCGCTTCGCCGCCGAGGATAAGGCCAAGAAGGAAGAGGCCGAGACCTTCAACCAGGCCGACAACACCATCTACCAGGCCGAAAAGACCGTGAAGGAGCTGGGCGATAAGCTGTCCGCCGAGGACAAGGCCACCATCGAGAGCGAGCTGGAGACCTTCAAGAACGTGCGCAAGAACAACAACGTGCAGGAGATCAAGTCCGCCATGGAGGCCTTCACCCAGAAGACCTACGCCATCTTCGGCAAGGTCTATCAGCAGGCCCAGCAGGAGGCCCAGGCCCAGGGCGGCGCCCAGACCGGCCCCCAGGGCGGCAGCGACGACGGCACCGTGGAGACCGACTACACTGTGCACTAATGATAAACACCGGTAAAGACAAGGGTCAGATTGCGCCGCGAGACACGGCGCAATCTGCCGTATACGATTCGGATGGGAAGTGGATTTGATTGGAAAAGAGAGATTATTATGAGGTGCTGGGCGTAGCCAAAACCGCCACGGCGGACGAGATCAAAAAGGCTTACCGGCAGCTCGCCAAGAAGCTCCATCCGGATATCAATCCCGGCGACAAGGACGCCGAGGCGAAATTCAAGGAGCTGAACGAAGCCTATACCGTTCTGTCCGATCCCCAGTCCCGGGCCCGCTACGATCAGTTCGGCCACGAGGATCCCACCCAGGGCGGCGCGGGCGGCTACGGCAGCGGCTTTGGCGGCTTCGGGGGCTTCGGCGGGTTCGGCGACATATTCTCCGATTTCTTCAGCGGCGGCGGCGGACGGGTAAACCCCAACGCCCCCGAGGCGGGCGACGACCTGCGCTACGACCTGACCCTCACCTTCGAGGAGGCGGCCAAGGGCTGCCAGAAGGAGATCAACATCGCCCGGGACGAGGTGTGCGACAACTGCAAGGGCACCGGCTGCAAGCCCGGCACCAGCCCCGTCACCTGCACCGTCTGCAAGGGCACCGGCCAGGTCCGCTCCACCCAGAACACCCTCCTGGGCGCCATGCAGGTCATGCGCACCTGCTCCGCCTGCCGGGGCGAGGGCAAGATCATCAAGGAGCCCTGCTTCAAGTGCAATGGCCGGGGCAAGGTCCGCACCCCCAAGAAGATCAGCTTCAAGGTGCCCGCGGGCATCGACAACGGCCAGATCATCACCATGCGGGGCCAGGGCGAGCCGGGCATGCGGGGCGGCCCCGCGGGCGATCTGCAGGTGTTCGTCACCGTCCGGCCCCACAAGTTCTTCAAGCGCCAGGACTACGACCTCTACTGCGACATCCCCATCACCTTCACCCAGGCGGCCCTTGGCGCGGAGATCGACATCCCCACCCTGGACAAGCCGGTCAAGTACAAGGTGCCCGAGGGCACCCAGCCCGGCACCTCCTTCCGCCTGAAGGGCAGCGGGGTGCAGAAGCTCCACGGCTCCGGCAAGGGCGATCTTATATTCCGTGTGGACGTGGAGATCCCCAAAAAACTGACGGAAAAGCAGAAGGACATACTGCGCAAGTTCGAGGCGGACACCACCGGCCGGGAGTACGAAAAGAAGAAAAACTTCTTCGACCGCATGAAGGACGCCTTCAATTGACCGTAACTCATCCCAACTATGCCGGGGCGGCGCTGTGTATTCGCGCCGCCCTTTTTTCGGAGGAGAGAGCATGGACTGGACCAGCATCACCATACGCACCACCACCGAGGGCTCCGAGATCGTCAGCGGCATGCTGATGAGCCTGGGACTGGCGGCCTCGGAGATCGAGGACAAGACCGACATACAGCGGGCCCAGCGGCCCGAGGGCAAGTGGGACATGATCGACGAATCCGTGTTCGCCCGGATGGAGGACGACGTGAAGATGACCGTCTACATCCCCTCCGACGAGCGGCGGGACGGGACTTTGAGGGAGATCGAGAGCCGCCTCAATGACATGAAGGCCGAAGATTTCGGCATCGACATGGGCAAGCTCACCATGGAGGTGGGCGGCGTGGACGATCAGGACTGGGCGGAAAACTGGAAGAAGAGCTACACCGCCTTCCCCCTGGGAGAGCACTTCGTGGTGAAACCCACCTGGTGCCCCTGGGAGGCGAGAGAGGGCGACAAGATCATAGAGATGGATCCGGGCATGGCCTTCGGCACCGGCACCCACGAGACCACCGCCATGTGCGTGGGCCTGGTGGAGGAGATCGTAAAGCCCGGCATGGACGTCATCGACATCGGCACCGGCAGCGGCATACTGGCCATCGCCGCCTCCATGATGGGGGCGAAGTCCGTCATCGCCACCGACCTGGATCCCCTGGCGGTGAAGGTGGCAAAGGAAAACTTCGAGCGAAACGGCGTCACCGCCGAGGCCCGGTGCGGAGACCTTCTTGAGGTGGTCCACGAGACCGCCGACGTGATCATCGCCAACATCATCGCCGACGTGATCTGCATGTTGGCCGCCCCCGTCAAGCCCCTGGTGCGGCCCGGCGGCACCTTCATCTGCTCCGGCATCGCCGCCGAGCGGAAGGACGAGGTGGTGTCCGCCCTGAACCAGGCGGGCTACGTGAGCCTGGACGTGCGGGAGAAGGGCCCCTGGTGCGCCGTCGCGGCGCGGGTGGACTGATATGCACAGGTTTCGGGTGGACGGGGTAGAAAACGATCAGTGCACCCTCTCCCGTGAGGAAGCGGCCCACGCGCTGAAGGTGCTGAGAATGCGGCCGGGAGACATATGCGAGGTGTCGGACGGGGAGAGGCTCTTTTCCGGCGTGCTGGAGGAAAACGCCCGGGTGAAGATCACCGGCGAACTGTCCAACCGGGAGTCCCCGGCCCGCGTCACCCTCTATCAGGGCTATCCCAAGGCGGACAAGCTGGAAATGATCCTCCAGAAATTCACCGAGCTGGGCGGGTACCGGCTGGTGCCCGTGCTCACCAGCCGGAGCGTGGCCCGGCCCGACGAATTCGAGAAGAAGCGGGAGCGGTTTGAGCGCATCGCCCAGGAGGCCGCCAAGCAGAGCGGGCGGGCCAGAACGCCGGAGATCTCTCCCATGATGACCTTCGAGGAGGCGGCCCGGGACTTTGAGAAAAGGGATCTGGCCATCCTCTTCTGGGAGGACGAAAGGAACACGCGGTTGAAGGACGCCCGCGCCGAGCGCCCCGACGCCAAAGACATCGGCTACTTTATCGGGCCGGAGGGGGGCCTGTCCGCCCAGGAGGCGGACAGACTGCGCCAGGCGGGCGGCATGGTGCTGACCCTGGGGGAGCGGATCCTCCGGGCGGAGACCGCCGCCGTGGCCGGGTGCGCCCTCATACAGGCCATGTGGGGCGACATATGAACACCATCGCGGCATATACCCTGGGATGCAAGGTGAACCAGTACGACACCGAGGCGATGCTGGAGCAGTTCGAGGCGGCGGGCTGGAGGCGGGTGGACTTTGCCGATGAGGCGGACGTGTACCTCATCAACACCTGCACCGTCACCGGCACCGGGGACAACAAATCCATGAAGCTGATCCGCCGGATCCTGAGGGAGCGGCCCCAAAGCGGCGTGATCGTGGCCGGGTGCCTGGCCCAGCGGGACGCGGACCGGGTGTCCCTGCCCGGCGTGCGGCTGGTCATCGGAACCGCCCGGCGGAGCGAGTGCTACGCCCTCTACTCCCAGGCGGTGGGGGAGGGAATACAGCTTCGGGCCGTGGGCGACATCCAGAAGGCGGGCTTTGAGCCCATGCGGGTCACCCGCCACGAGGGCTTCACCCGGGCCTACATGAAGATCCAGGAGGGGTGCGACCGCTACTGCGCCTACTGCGCCATACCCTACGTGCGGGGCCGTCCCCGCTCCATGCCCATGGACCGGCTCACCGACGAGGCCAACGCCCTGGGTGAGGAAGGGTATAAGGAGATTGTGTTAACCGGCATCCACCTGGCCTCCTTTGGCCGGGACACCGGAGCCACCCTGCCCCAGGCCATAGAGGCAGCCGCCGGGGCGGAGGGGGTGCTCCGTGTGCGGCTGGGGTCCCTGGAGCCTGTGACGGTGACGGAGGACTTCGCCAGGTTCTGCGCCGACACCCCCAAGCTGGCCCGGCAGTTCCACCTGTCCCTGCAAAGCGGCAGCGGCACGGTGCTTAGGCGCATGAACCGCCGCTACACGCCGGATGAATACCTTCGCGCGGTGGACACATTGCGAAAGCACATGCCCCTGTGCGCCGTCACCACGGACGTGATCTGCGGCTTCCCCGGGGAGACGGAGGAGGAATTCAAGGAGTCCTGCGGCTTCGTGGAGAAGGCGCAGCTCTCCCGCGTCCACGTGTTTCCCTACTCCCGCCGCTCCGGCACCCGGGCCGACAAAATGCCCGGGCAATTGACCGAGGCTGTCAAGCGGGACAGGGCCAGGGAATTGATATCCATCGGGAACCGATTGGAACAGGCATACGTCCAACGGTTCGTAGGGCTTGTGAGAGAGGTGCTCTTTGAGACGGCCCAGGACGGCTCCGTGGAGGGGTACACGGGCGAATACGTCCGCACCCGCGCTCATGGGAACCCCGGCGAAATGCGGCCCGTACATATGGACGAAGCCCAGGGGACCCTTCTTGTGGGCACCGCCCTTCGGGATAGATAGAAAGGGATGATGGCATTGGACGACTGCATTTTCTGCAAGATCGCGGCGGGGCAGATCCCCAGCCGGAAGGTGTATGAGGACGATACCGTATTGGCCTTCGAGGATGTAAATCCCCAGGCGAAGGTCCACGTGCTGGTGGTGCCGAAGACGCACTATACCGACATACTGGACATCAGCCGCCGGGGCATAGACGACCTGGGCGCCATGATGCGGGGCGTTGGGGAGGTCGTAAGGGCAAAGGGCCTTGAGAAAAACGGCTTCCGCCTGGTCAACAACTGCGGCAGCGACGGGTGCCAGTCGGTGAAGCACGTGCACATCCACGTGCTGGGCGGCGAGCAGCTGTCCGAGAAAATGTCCTGATTGAGCAAACATTTAACACCAATGCGTTGACGGACGTATCATTTTGTTGTATAATATGGCTGTGTAGCGAACCCCATGCTGCACATGGCGTGTTGAATGCCAGCAATCGCGGAGGGGAGGGAAATCAATGTCTGAAATTCGCGTCAAGGAAAACGAGTCTTTGGAGAGCGCTCTGCGCCGCTTCAAGAGGATGACCGCTCGCTCTGGCGTTCTGGCCGAGGCCAGGAAGCGTGAGCACTACGAAAAACCGAGCGTTAAGCGGAAGAAAAAGGCCGAGGCCGCCCGGAAAAGGAAGTACTGATCGTCACGGACGCTCCCCTGTATTGCACAAATGCGGGGGAGCTTCAATCTATATTCCCCGGATTTACCGATTCTTTTCTGATTTTTTCTGAATTCATTCCCTACATCATTTC
>CADAGW010000151.1 GCA_902787475.1 uncultured Eubacteriales bacterium | reverse complement strand
TCAACATTTTGGTGTATAGTATGAACAGGGCTGAAAAGGGGCCGTTTCCCTTTGGGCAAAAGGCTTTTTGGGCGTTTGGGGGGAGGGCGGCCGCCACAATATATTGTGGGCGGGCATTTAGTCCACGCCCCGGATCTCTACCTGGCCTATGTATTTTCGGGCGATGGAGGCGCATGCTTCAAGCATTTCCTCGGACGGGGCGTGAAGGCCCGAGAAGGGCACGGAGTCCCGGTCGGTGAAGCTCTGGAGGAAGTAGCGCCTGGCGCCCCGGATCCACCGGCCGATGTCCTCGAAGTCGGCTGTGTCATGGAGCTCGGCCACCACGGTGGTGCGGAACTCGTAGTCCGCCGGGCCGGGCATAAGGATAGAGACGCTCTCTCTGACGCTGTCCAGGTTTACAGAGTCGAGGCCAGCCGTGGCGGCGTATTTGGCGGGGCTGTTTTTGATGTCCATGGCCACGTACTGGGCCAGGTCCGCGTCCAGGATCTCCCGGAGGCGGTCCGGGTGGGCGCCGTTGGTGTCCAGCTTTACGGCGTAGCCGAGGGAGCGGATGCCCCGGAGGAGGTCGGGAAGGTCGCTCCGCAGGCAGGGCTCGCCGCCGGTGACGGCCACGCCGTCCAGGAGGCCCCGGCGCTTTTTGAGGAAGTCGAAGAGCTGGCCGTCGTCCATCACCGCCGGGGCGGAGCCGTCCACCAGCTCGAAATTGTGGCAGAAGGGGCAGCGGAAGTCGCAGCCGCCCAGGAACACGGTGGCCGCCACCCGGCCCGGGAAGTCCAGAAGGGTCATTTTTTGAAGACCGTGGATGTTCATGGATGCTCTCCCCCATGTGGTGTTTTGGGATGGGAACGGATTGCTTCGGGGCTTTCGGCCGCCTGGCAATGACTGGGGCGGTGAGACCGGTGCTTCCCCTATACCGCGTACAGTATGTGCAGGTTGCGGACGAAGGCGTCCTGTATGCCGTCGTTTACGGAGTAGGCGTGCTTTTCAAGGTCTCCGCAGACGGCCCGGGTGAGGCTTTGGGCGTGGAGCTCGTCTATCACGTCGGCGGCCATGCTCTCCATCACGTCCTGCTTTTCCCGGGCCATGTCGCCGTCTGTGCCGGTGGTGATGAGAAGCTCCACCAGCTCCGCCAGCAGGGACAGCCGGGGCAGGGCCCGCATGGCGCGAAGGCTCCATTTGTAGTAGGGCATATAGCGGCCATTGAGGAGGAACGCCGCACGCATGGCGTTTTGGGCGAACTGAACGGCCGAGAGCTGGGCCGCGCCGGTCTCTCCGTGGGACAGGCATCGGGAAAAGTTGTATTGGCCGGACTGGGCCATGAGCAGGAGGCAGCCCGCAAGGCGCTTGCGGCGCACGTCCTCGGGATAGGCGGACAAGCCCGCCCGGACGCGGGTCACCTGGCCATAGCCGTCGAAAAAGATGTCGCCGTTGACCGCTTCGAGGAGCGCCTGCTCGGGGAGGCGGAGCCACTGATCCACCGTCAGGACGCCGTCCTGGGAGCCGATCTTTTCATTATAATATTCCTCTGTGCGGAGCACGCCGCGCCGGGGGCCGCCCACGGGCGTTGTGAGGCCCCGGGCGAGGCCCATGAAGCTGCGGGGGAGCTTCGTATAGGCCCGCTCCAGCAAAAAGGCGTCCCGGCGGGAAAGGGTGTCCTCATTGGGAAGAAAGAGGCAGAAGCCGGGCTCGAAGTCGTGATCCCGGGATATGTCGTCGTCGAAGCCCAGGCACTCGGAGCCAGCCCCGGTGAGGCCCGCCGCCAGGAGGGGCAGCAGATCCGGAAACTGCTCCCGGAGCATGGGCTCGCCGAATTCTGTCCAATAGGCCCTGGCCGCGTCAAGCCCTTTCATAGATCTCCTCCGCTTGCTTCTTCAGCGCCTCCGCCTGAAGGAAATAGCCGAAATGCGCAAAGGTGGGGGCGCATTTGTCGCAGACGTAGGCGAAATAGCCGTCCCGGGGGGCGTCGGAGAGGGTGAGAAGGGCCTCCGCCTGGTCGAGAAGCCGGTATATCTCCCCCTCCGCCGCCTCCATGCCCAGGCGGGCCTCGGCGGCGTCGGCCATGTTGAGACAGGTGATGGCCCGCTCCAGCTCCCCGTGGGGGGCCTTTTTCATTACTTCAAGGGCCAGATTGTACATTTCACCCGCCCGGTCAAAGTCTCCGGCGGCAGCAAGGCACTGGCCCATGTTGTTGTACAGGCCGCCCAGGAGGGAGGGATCCGTGTCTCGGCACCGGTAACAGGCGAGGGCCTTTTCAAACAGGGGCAGGGCCCTCTCCACCTCGCCGAAGGAGTGAAGGGCGGTGGCCGCGTTTACGTAGGCCGTACCGGCGGAGACGGTGCCCTCCATGCCCAGCTCGTCCACCAGGCGCAGGGCCTCCCGTGCGCTCTCTTCGGCCTTGTCCCTTTCGCCGGTCTTTCGGTAGTGGCCCGCCATCTCGCCCCGGACGAACAGCTCGCCCCGCTTGTCATTCCCCTGCCGGGCTTCCTCCAGCCAGTAGAGAAGGTGCCGCTCCACCGCGGGGTAGTCCAGGCGGCTCATGTATTCGTCCAGCTTGTCCATAACCCGCCTCTGGGGGATCGGCCGGATCATATCATCGCCCTCCCGCGCTTTTCTCAGTCTATTGTACCAGAAACGGCGGCACGATTCAAGCGCATCTTGAAGGGGTTGACATGATCGGGCGGGGATTGATATAATGTCGATATAATCGGGGAGGCGAAAAGGGACGGATTGCTTCGTCGCTGTCGCTCCCCTCAATGACATTGGAAACGGAAGCAAAGGGCGATAACCCGTCCCCGGCGGTACGGGCCGGGAAAGAGAAAGGGAGATCGATATGGCACAGACCTTCAGATGCGAAAGCGGGGCGGCGCAGGTCAGGACGGACAGGGGGCTGGCGCGGGGATATGAGCACAACGGGCTGAGCATATTCAAGGGGATCCCCTACGCCAGGGCCCGGCGGTTCCACGCCCCGGAGCCGGTGGAGCAGTGGGACGGCGTATTGGACGCCACCAGCTATGGGTACGTGTGCCCGCTGCTCAGCAACGACAGGCCGGGCGGGGAATTGTTTGTGCCCCACCGGTACTGGCCCATGGACGAGGACTGCCTGAACCTGAACGTATGGACGCCGGGGCTGGACGATCACGCCCGGCCCGTGCTGGTGTGGCTCCACGGCGGCGGATACGAGGCGGGCTCCTCCATCGAGCAGGCGGCCTACGACGGGGCCAGCATGGCGCGCCTGGGGGACGCGGTGGTGGTGAGCGTCAATCACCGGCTGAACATACTGGGGTATTTCGACCTGTCGGATTTTGGGGAGGAATACGCCCATTCCGCCAACGCGGGCACGGACGACATCGTCTCCGCCCTCAAGTGGATCCAGGGCAACATCGCCCAGTTCGGCGGCGACCCGGCCAACGTGACCGTATTCGGCCAGTCCGGCGGCGGGGCCAAGGTGACCACGCTGCTTCAGACCCCCGCGGCGGATGGGCTGTATGCCAAGGGCATCAATATGAGCGGCGTCATAGGTCTGTTGGCCGACGAAAAGGGATCGGGAAGGGAGCTTGCGGAGGCGCTGATGGCGGAATTGGGTCTATCCTCCGTGAAGGAGCTTGAAACGGTGGACTATAAGCCCCTGGCCAGAGCGTACAGAAAGCTCAGGCCCGCCTTCCAGAGGGAAGGGAAATATGTGGGCTGCAAGCCCCACCCCAATGCGTTTTACGCGGGGGATCCCTGCCGGGTGGGCTTCCGCAGGGAGACCGCCCATATACCCCTCATGGTGGGCAGCGTGTTCAGCGAGTTTTTCTCCTTCTCCCCCGCTCCCTACGACCGGGCGGCCATGACCGACGGGGAAATGGAAAAGGCGGTGCGGGAGGCTCTGGGCGAAGAGGGCGCAGACGCGCTGATCCCCCTGTTCAAACAGGCCTATCCCGGGCGGAGGCTCATAGACCTTATGCGGCTGGACTATATATTCCGGGGGCCGGAGATCGGCTACATCGCCAAACGGTCCGCGCTGAACAGAAGCACCTTCTCCTATCTGTTCAACCTGGACCAGCCCATATACGGCGGCACCACGCCCTGGCACTGCAGCGACATCCCCTACGTGTTCCACAACATCGACCTGGTGGAGCACGCCCACCGGGCGGAAGGGGACGACAGCCTGGCGAACCGGGTGCAGGAGCAGGTCTTTGGCAGCGTCATGGCCTTCGCCCGGACGGGCGACCCCTCCAACGCCCTCATGCCCGGGTGGAAGGCCTGCGCTCCGGAGGCGGAACATACCATGGTGATCGGGGAAACGTGCCAGACGCTCACCAACTTCGACCATGAGCTGATCCCCCTGGCGCAGAAGTATCTCGCCCCGGCCATGGCCAGACGGGCCGCCAGGGAGGAAGCGAAGATACAGCACTGAAAGCATCATTTGGGATGGAGCCTGTTATAATAGAATGGGAATGGTACGCACGGGAGGCGCCGGACATGAAACGAACGCTGGCTCTTTTGCTGATCGCGGTACTGGCGGCGGCATGTATGTCTTACGCGGGCCCCGCCCGGGCGGAGGAGGAAGCCGCCCTGGGCGACCTTCGGGTGGAGGATACCCTGCCCCTTCACGCTCTGGCCCTGCGGCATGGGTTCAAGATGGGGGCGTGCATAAGCTACGGGCAGCTTCGGGATCAGGAGTATATCCACCTTCTGACCCGGGAGTTTGGAAGCGTGACGCCCACTGACGAGATGAAGGCGTATTCGCTCCTTGACCAGCAGGCGTCCAAAAGATCGGAAGACGGCATGCCTGTGATGAACTATCAGCTGGCGGACGAGATCGCAGCCTGGGCCCAGGAAAACGGGCTGGGGGTGCGGGGGCACGTGCTGGTGTGGGACGCCTATATGCTGGACTGGTTCTTTCGGGAGGGGTACGACGCCGCCGCGCCCTACGCGGACCGGGAGACGGTGATGGAGCGGGTGAGGTGGTATATCCGTCAGGTGATCCGGCATTTTGAGGAGACGTATCCCGGGGTGGTATACTGCTGGGACGTGGTCAGCGAGGCGGTGGCGGAGGGCGAGGACGAATACGACCCGGAGGATCCCCGGCACCTGCGAAAGACGCGAAACGGCGGGGAGAATCTGTTTGAAGAGCACCTGGGGGACGATTACGTGGAGCTGGCGTTCCTCTACGCCCGGGAGGCCGTGGACGAGCTGGGGGCGGACATAAAGCTGTACTATAACGACTACAACGCATATTTCCCGGAGAAGGCGGGGGCCATACGGGCGCTGGCGGAAAGTGTGAACGGTTTTGCGCGGGACGAGAACGGGCAGTATCTGCGGCTCATGGACGGCATCGGCATGGAAGGATATATTGGCGGCTACGGTGAGCAGGCGGGGTGTTTGGAGGAGAGCCGTCTGGGCCTGATCCGTTCGGCCATGGAGGGGTACGCGGCCATGGGGCTCGAAGTGCAGGTGACGCAGATGGCCGTGCGGAACTATGAGCAGGACCGGGCCGGCGA
>CADAGW010000150.1 GCA_902787475.1 uncultured Eubacteriales bacterium | reverse complement strand
TGCTCCTTTTCTCCTTTGCGTCCGCGTCAGAGTATTCCTCCCTGTCCGACGCAGACCTGCGGGCCCAGTTTGACGCTATTCGCAACGAGTTGATGGAAAGAGGCCTTATTGCCGCCAAGAACACCGTTCTTTTCGACCAAGAGGGGATCAAGATTTTTCATCAATGATGCCCCGTATGTTGAGGAATCCATGTTCATGGGGAAACAGCTGATCATTCCCGTGATCATCGTCAACGACAGCGAGCAAAGCATTGATATCATAGTCACAGATTCCTCTGTAAACGGATGGACAGCAGACGCATACATCTCCGGGGAAGTGCCCAAGGGCAAAAAGGCAAAGAGCCAGTTCAAATTTGAGCTGGAGGACACTGATGTATCCACGTTGGAAGATTTTGTGGATGCCGAGTTTGCGCTTCGTGTGTATGACGGTACTGCATGGAAGGACATCACCTCTACTGCGGAGCCCATCGTCGTATATGCATCCAAATGATTGAGCGATAAAGGCTGAGACATTCACATTCACCGTTTACCCATACCGCATACGCATTTCACAAGAAAACCCCCGTTTCGGTTGACAAGCGGGGGTTTTTTGCGTTACAATACGGATATCGTATAAAGTGAGGGAATATCGGCTTGATCATACTTGGAATCGACCCCGGACTGGCCATCATGGGCTACGGCGTGATCCGGGTGGAGGGGCCCAGGCTCACCTGCCTTCAATACGGCGCGGTGACCACCCAGCCCCGGCAGACCCTGCCCAACCGGCTGTGCGCCCTGTACACGGGCATCGATCAGCTCTTTGAGATCTATCACCCGGACGAGGTGGCCTTCGAGGAGCTGTTCTTCTCCAAAAACGTGACCACCGGCATCGCGGTGGGCTCTGCCCGGGGGGTGGCGCTGGTGGCCGCCGCCCGGCGCACCCAGGAGCTGTATGAGTACACCCCCATGCAGGTGAAGCAGGCCGTCACCGGCCAGGGCGGGGCGGACAAGCGGCAGGTACAGCAGATGGTAAAGCTGCTGCTCAACCTGGAGGAGATCCCCCGGCCCGACGACGCCGCCGACGCGCTGGCCATCGCCATCACCCACGCCCACAGCCGCATGATGAAGCATCTCTACAAGATCCAATGACCCGGGAGGCAAAATGTTCGCGCATATAGAAGGAATCGTGGCCGACAAGGCCAAGGACACACTGGTGCTGGACGCGGGCGGCGTGGGATTTGAGCTGACCGTGTCCGCCTCCACCCTGTCCGCCTCTCCCGCCGCGGGGGAGAAGATGAAGTGCTACACGGTATTGAGCGTCCGGGAGGACGGCATGGAGCTGTTCGGCTTCGCCACCCGGGAGGAAAAGCAGATGTTTCTGCAGCTGAAGGGCGTCACGGGCATCGGCCCCAAGTCGGCCCTGCAGATCCTCTCCGCCCTGCCCCCCAGGGATCTGGCCGTGGCCATCGCCACGGGGGACGCGGCGGCCCTGTCCCGGGCCCCGGGCGTGGGCAAAAAGACGGCCCAAAGGCTGATATTGGAGCTTAAAGATAAGGTGACCGCCGAGGAGATCACGGGCCTGCCCGCCGCGGGCGTGTCCGTGGCCAGGAACGATCCCGCCGGCGAGGCGGTGGAGGCGCTGATGGCCTTGGGCTATCAGGCCGCCGAGGCCGCAAAAGCCGTGTCCCGGCTCGATCCCATGCCCGCCACCGCCGATGAGATCATCTTTATGGCCCTGAAAGGAATGTCGTCATGACCGAAGAAGAACGGCTCATTACCCCCAGCTTCAAGGGCGAGGAGGACGAGGCGGAGAGCAGTCTGCGTCCCCATGCCCTGGCGGAGTATTTCGGCCAGCAGAAAATCAAAGACAGCCTGTCCATCTACATGCAGGCCGCCCTCAGCCGGGGCGAGCCTTTGGATCATATACTGCTCTACGGCCCGCCCGGCCTTGGCAAGACCACCCTGGCGGGCATCATCGCCTCGGAGATGGGCCACAACATCCGCATCACCTCCGGCCCGGCCATTGAGCGGCCCGGCGACCTGGCCAGCATACTGACCAACCTGGCCAGCGGGGACGTACTGTTCATAGACGAGATCCACCGGCTGTCCCACTCCGTGGAGGAGGTGCTTTACCCCGCCATGGAGGACTTCGCCCTGGACATCATGATCGGCAAGGGCCCCTCCGCCCGGTCCATCCGGCTGGATCTGCCCAAGTTTACCCTGATCGGCGCCACCACCCGGGCGGGCATGCTGACCTCTCCCCTGCGAGACCGGTTCGGCATCAGCTTCCGGCTTGAAATGTATTCCCCGGAGGAGCTGGCGGTGATCGTGCGCAGGAGCGCCGGGATCCTCAAGATCGCCTGCGACCAGGACGGGGCTCTGGAGATCGCCTCCCGGTCCCGGGGCACGCCCCGTGTGGCCAACCGGCTGATCCGCCGGGTGCGGGACTACGCCCAGGTGAAGGCCACGGGAAAAATCGACGAGAAGGTGGCCCGGGAGGCCCTGCGGCTGATGGAGATCGACGAGCTGGGCCTGGACCGGACGGACAGAGATATACTGGGGGCCATGATCCATAAATTCAACGGCGGGCCTGTGGGCCTTGACACCCTGGCCGCCATCACCGGCGAGGACGCGGCCACCATAGAGGACGTGTACGAGCCGTATCTGTTGCAGCTGGGCTTTCTGATGCGCACGCCCCGGGGCCGGGTGTGCACCCCCCAGGCCTATGAGCACCTGGGGCTCATCGCCCCCCGGGACGAGGACGGGGAAGCGGAACAGACCCGCATCGAATTATGACCCTGCTGGACATCGCGGACCGGAGGCAGTTTTCCGACATGCTCCATTCCCTGGGAGAGTGCCTGGGGCTGAACGCCCGGCTCATCGACCCGGACGGGCATGTGCTGGAGAGCTGGGGCCGGAGCCCGGCCTACTGCCGTGTGATCCAGGAGCACGTGTTTTCCCCCGCCGGGTGCGAAAAGGAGTATACCGGCGCGGCGGCCCTGGCCCATCAGCTGGGGGAGGCGTATATATTCGCCTGCCACGGGGGCCTGTTTCACATCGCCTATCCCCTCTCCGGGGACGGGCAGCTCTACGGGGCGGTGCTGTGCGGGCCGTTTTTGATGGATCAGCCGGATTCATCGGCATTGGTGGAGCTGGACGAAAAGATGAAGCTCACCAACCGGGTGGCGCTGGATCTGTATGACGAGATGAACTCCCTGCCCGTGTGGCCGCCGGACAAGGTGACCCAGGCATCCAAGCTGATGCACTATATCTTCTCGCCCCTGGTGCCCGAGGGTCGGCAGGAGATGCGCCGGGCCCGGGAGATGCGCTTTCAGCAGGCCCGCATCGGCGAGAGCATACAGACCTACAAGGCCGCCCAGACCCCGGCGAAGTATCCCTATCTCCTGGAAAAGGAGCTGATCTCCCGGGTCAAAAGCGGCGACAGCGCCCAGGCCAAGCGGGTCTTAAACGACCTTCTGGGCTACGTGCTCTTTGCCGAGGGCCGCAAGGAGGACAACCTCCGGGCCCGGTCCATGGAGCTGTGCGCCATACTCTCCCGGGTGGCCATGGACCACGGCTCCCAGCCGGAGGCCATCATGCACATGACCGACCGGTTTTACGACCGGCTGTTCCGCTCCGCGGGAGTGGAGGACATATGCCTGTCCCTCTCCGAGATCGTGGACACCTTCATGGATCAGATGTTCCACCTGGGGGCCCAGCCGGAGGAGATCCAGCGGGCCATACGCTACATCAACCAGCACTTCGCCTCCGGGCTGACCCTTACGGAGGTGGCCGGGCACGTGCACCTGAGCCCGTCCTACTTTTCCGCCCTGTTCCACCAGCGGATGGGCGTGTCCTTCCGGGAATACATCAATCAGGTGCGGGTGGAGGAGAGCAAGCGGCTGCTCAGCCTGTCCCTGGGCGGCATAGACGAGGTGGCCGCCAGCGTGGGTTTTTCCGACCAGAGCTATTTTTCCAAGGTGTTCCGCAAATACGCCGGCATGGCCCCCAAGCAGTGGCGAAGCCAGCTGGCCAAGTAGAGGGGAAGAGAAACGGGGAAGGCGCTGGGGGCTGCGCGATCCTCAATTCGCAATAGTCGTTTTTGAAATCCGAATATTCAAAAACTCCTTTGCTCATTGGGCTCACTCCGGCACTAATCCGCCACTGGCGGGTGCCTCCATTCGCCCCCCAGACTCCCGACCAAAGGGGCTTGTCCCTTTGGAATCCCATTTTCCGCCCTTCGGGCGGGGAAACTATTCATCAGAGGGGGAAAATCCATGAATTGCAGGGAACGCTTTCACGCCATCATGAATTTTGAAAAGCCCGACAGGATGTACCGCACCGAATGGGCGCCCTGGTGGGACAAGACCTATAACCGCTGGACCAAGGAAGAGGGCCTGGTGGTGCGCAACGACCCGGAGATCGGCCCCTATTATTCCCTGGTGAAGCAGTTTGGTCTTGACCTGATGTTGCAGTACTGGCTGCCCCTGGCCAAGCCGGAGCTGAGGCAGTTTCTGCGGGGCGAGGGCAAGGGCTATATCAGCGACGAGGAAGGGTATGAAAAGATACTGCCCTACCTCTATCCCGATCCGGAGCAGTACGTGGACGCGGAGCGGCTCAAGCTCTTCGCCCGCATACGGGACCGGGGCGACGCGGTGATGTGGATCACCCTGGACGGCTATTTCTGGGGCCCCCGCACGATCCTGGGCATCGAGCCCCACCTGTACGCCTTCTACGACGAGCCGGAGCTGATGCACCGCATCAATGAGGACATCTGCAATTATCACGCGAAGCTCATCGGCTACGTGAGTCAGTTCATCCATCCGGATTTCATGACCTACGCCGAGGACATGAGCTACAACAACGGCCCCATGCTCTCCGAGGAGATGTTCGACGAGTTCATGCTGCCCTACTACCTGCGCACCATTCCCCTGCTCAAAAAGCTGGGCACCAGGGTGTTCATCGACTCCGACGGGGACATCACCAAGGCCCTGCCCTGGTTCGAGCGGGCGGGGATCGAGGGCATACTGCCCCTGGAGCGGCAGGCGGGCGTGGATCTATTGAAGCTCCGGGAGTCCCACCCCAAGTTCCTGTTCCTGGGTCACTACGACAAGATGGTCATGCCCAAGGGTGAGGAGGCCATGCGGGCCGAATTCGAGCGGCTTCTGCCCGTGATGCGCCAGGGCGGCTTCATACCCGGCGTGGATCACCAGACCCCTCCCGGCGTGTCCCTGGAAAACTATAAGATCTATCTGAAGCTGTTGATGGAGTATTCCGAAAAGATCTGACCTCTCTCCCCCATCCGCCCGGCATGTGTCGGGCGGTTTTATTTTGGGAACGGATTGCTTCACCGCTTCGCGTCTCGCAATGACAGATTTGCATAGTCATATTCATTATGTCCCGCCCGAAGGGCGAAAATGGGATTCCAAAGGGTCTTGACCCTTTGGCGAGGAGTCTGAGGGCGAGTAGCCCTCAGCGCCTCCTCAGCGTCTCCACCGTCTCCCATCGCCTCCCGTA
>CADAGW010000149.1 GCA_902787475.1 uncultured Eubacteriales bacterium | reverse complement strand
TCCTCCATGAAGTCCTCTTTCTCGATATACAGGGTCCTGGTGAAGTGCAGGGTCCGCGTGCCCATCTCCGGATGATCCGGATGGTTCTCCAGCACGATCTCGTCCACCTGTCCCTCGGGCCAGTTGGTAAGGGTCACCTTGATGGGGTTAAGCACCGCCATCACCCTCGGCGCGTCGGCCAGGGCTTCTCTCACGCAGTGCTCAAGCAGCGCGCCCTCCACGGTGCTGTCCGCCTTGGCCACACCCACCCGGTCGATAAAGTCCCGCACGGCCTCGGGGGGATAGCCCCTCCTGCGCATGGCCACCAGCGTGGGCATCCGGGGATCGTCCCACCCCGCCACATAGCCCTCCTCCACCAGCCGGCGGAGGTAGCGCTTGCTCATCACGGTGCGGGTGATGTTGAGCCTCGCAAACTCGATCTGGCGCGGCGGATGGGCCGTAAATCCGGCCTCCCGCACCACCCAGTCATAAAGCGGCCTGTGGATCTCATATTCCAGAGAGCACAGGGAATGGCTGATGCCCTCTATGGCGTCCTGTATGGGATGCTGGAAATCGTACATGGGGTAGATGCACCACTTGTCCCCGGTGCGGTGATGGTGATGCCGCAATATACGGTACAGCGCCGGATCCCGCATCAGCACGTTGGGGGAGGCCATGTCGATCTTGGCACGGAGCACCTTGCTCTTGTCCGGGAACTCGCCCTCCCGCATCCGGCGGAACAGGTCCAGGTTCTCCTCCACGCTCCGGTCCCTGTAGGGGCTGTTCACGCCCGGGGTGGTCAGGGTGCCCCGGTTTTTGCGCATCTCCTCGCCGGTCTGGTCGTCCACATAGGCCACGCCCTTGCGGATCAGGTCGCAGGCGATCTCATACAGCCTCTCGAAAAAGTCGGAGGCGTAGTACAGATGCTCCCACTTGTATCCCAGCCACTCGATGTCCCTCTGGATGCCCAGCACGAACTCGGTGTCCTCCTTGGTGGGGTTGGTGTCGTCAAAGCGGAGGTTGCAGGTGCCGCCGTACTTCTCCGCGATGCCGAAATCGATGCACAGGGCCTTGGCGTGGCCGATGTGCAGATATCCGTTGGGCTCCGGCGGGAAACGGGTGTGCACCTTTACGGTGCGGCCGCTCTCCAGATCCTGCTCCACAAATTCTTCAATAAAATTCGCCGCGCGTTTTTCCACGATGGCTCCCCCTCAAATCACGTAATTTCCTATATTCTACCACATTTATGCCCGCTTGTAAACCGCAATCCACCGTGAAATTCTCGCGATTTACGGCTCCAGGGGCCCGCCGAAGAGGGCAACGGCGTTCCGGAAGGTCATATCCGCGAATTCTTTCGCGTCCGTGCCCCTCAATTCCGCCAGGAACCTGCCCGTCACCGCCGCGTTGGCCGGCTCGTTCCTTTGGCCCCTTAAGGGCACGGGGGACATGTACGGGCAGTCCGTCTCCACCATGATCCGCTCATCCGGCACATATTTCGCCGCCTCCAGCAGCCCCCTGGCGTTTTTGAAGGTCACAGACCCGGTAAAGGAGATATGAAACCCCATGTCCAGATACTCCCGGGCGCTTTCACGGCTCCCCGAATAGCAGTGCACCACGCCGCCGGTCAGCTTTCCCGCGGTGTGAAAAGTGCGGAGGATATTCAGGGCGTCCCCGTGGGCCTCCCGTATGTGGAGCACCACGGGCTTGCGCACAGCATAGGCCATATCCAGCTCCCGGGCGAATACGTCCCTCTGCGCGTCCCTGGGCGAAAAGTCATAATGATAGTCCAGCCCGATCTCGCCCAGCGCCCGGAACCGGGGGTCGTCAAAGGCGGCGAGCATGCCCTCGTCCACGCCCTTTTCCGCGTCGTGGGGGTGAACCCCTATGGCCGCGTAGTTTAGCCCCGTTTCGTCCAAAAAGGCCGCGGCGGCGTCCACGCCCTTCGTGCCGTCAAATATATTCTGGATCCTCGCCACGCCCGCTTCATGGGCCCGTCTGATCACGTCCATGGCCTCGCCCGCGAATTGATCGTCGTTTACGTGGGCGTGGGTGTCAAACCACTGCATTTTCTTCGCCTCCGTGCCCATCATAGCACGCCCCCGGGCAAAAAGAAAGCAAACAAAGCTAAGTTTTTGTTGCGCCGCTTGACAAACGGGCCCATACCGGGTATAATACATATGCTTCTGAACGAGAAGACGTTTCGTGCCATAGACAGCGGGCGCACATCGCGTAAAGGCTCTGCCTGCCCGCCGAGGCGCAAAGGCATATAGTGGTGTACCACGCCCTTGCGCTCGTGTGCGAGGGCGTTTTTTCGTAAGTCCCGGACAAAAGGGAGGTGCATCAATTGTCCAATATTCTGGAGCAAAAAAAGGCTGTGGTGGAGGAGATCAAGACCAAGCTCTCCCAGGCCCAGTCTGTCGTTTTCGTGGATTACCGCGGCTTCACCGTGGCGGAGGACACCGAGCTTCGTAACGAGTTCCGTAAAACCGGTACCGAGTACAAGGTGCTCAAGAACAGCATGATCGAGCTGGCCGCCAAGGAGCTGGGCATCGAGGGCCTCGACGATCATCTCAAGGGACCCACCGCCGTGGCTTTCGGCATGACCGATCCCGGCGCCCCCGCGCGTATCCTCCTGGATTTCACCAAGAAGGCCAAGAAGGGCACCATCAAGTGCGCTCTGGTTTCCGGCGAGATCCTCGATCAGGCCGGTGTGCAGGCTCTGTCCGAGCTGCCGCCCAAGGAGGTCCTCATCGCCAAGATGATGGGCAGCCTGAACGCCCCCATCACCAACTTCGTGGGCGTGCTCTCCGCGACTCTCCGTTCTCTGGTGTACGCCGTCGAGGCAGTGCGCAAGCAGAAGGCCGGCGAAGACGAGTAATGTCCGCCGCCTACCAACATCGAATCATCTAAGGAGGATAATATAATGGATCTTCAGCAGATTATTTCTACCATCGAGTCTATGACCGTCCTGGAGCTGGCTGAGCTCGTGAAGGCCCTGGAAGAGAAGTTCGGCGTGTCCGCCGCCGCCCCCGTGGCTGTTGCCGCTGCCCCCGCTGCCGCCGCCGCCGCCGCTCCCGCCGAGGAGAAGACCGAGTTCGACGTGATCCTGAAGGACGTCGGCTCCGAGAAGATCAAGGTCATCAAGGTCGTCCGCGAAGTCGTGTCCGGTCTGGGCCTGAAGGAAGCCAAGGACCTGGTGGAAGCCGCCCCCAAGGCCATCAAGGAAGGCGCTACCAAGGAAGAGGCCGAGGCCATCAAGAAGAAGTTCGAAGAAGTCGGCGCTACCATCGAGATCAAGTAAGCGTCACTACGCCCATACAGCGGCCGCACCTTTCTGCGGCCGCTTTTTTCCACCATCGTTGAGCGTGCAGTTCTGCCTGAAAACGATGGATTTGGACTGAGGATCTCCGCCGGTCCTTCGTTCCTCCTCATTGCGGCAGGGCGCCCCTGTCTTTGCGATGAGGCCGCGGGCCGACGAAGCAATCCGTTCCCTTCATCCCATGACGGATGCGAAACTGACTATTGGGGGGATCGCCGTGCGCAAATGGCTCTGTATACTCCTGGCCGCCTGTGTGGCCCTGTCTTTATCCGCCTGCCGTGGCCGGGACGATGCCCAGCAGCAGGCCGATGAGCCCGCGCCGGAGCCCACCGTATACGTGGCCCAGCCCATAGAGCCCGACCCGGAGCCGGAGCCGGAGCCCACGCCGGAGCCCGAGATCGTGGAGCTTCTGCCTCCCTCCAGCTTCGTCATGGAGACCAACACCAACCGCACCCTCTGGGTCAGCTATCAATATCCCTCCCACTGGGAGACGGTATACGGCCGCCACACCCTGTGCTACGTGGAGCCCACCACCGAGGGCACCGAGCCCGCCCGCATGGCCATCGCCTGCCGGGCCCAGCTTTCCTATCCCAGCGACGCGGAGATGGAAAAGCAGATGACCTCCGTTCTGGACAAGATCGAGGAGCGGAGCGACAGCCTCACCCGGGGCGAATACAAATACGGCGTGGGCATGATGGGCACCAAGGGCTTCCGACAGACCTACGTGGCCCAGGTCAACGGCCAGGAGATCACTGGGTATCTGATCATGGCCTACGTGAACAACAAGATCTACCTTCTCCACATGAGCGCCCCCACGGATCGCTATGAGGCCCTCTCCGACGTGTGGTACAATATCCGCATGGGCCTGGTGTCCCTCACATGAGGCTCCTGGCCCGGGCCAAGGTCAACTGGGCCTTGGCGGTCGTGGGCGATCTGCCCGGCGGCTATCACGATCTGGACATGCTGATGGAGAGCGTATCTTTGTCGGACGAGCTGACCATAGAGCCCGCTCATGATCTGTCCCTCACCGTGGACGGCCAGCCTGCGGGGGAGGACAACCTTGTCTATCGGGCGGCCCTGGCCCTTCAAAGCGCCGGGAGCTGTACCCTGGGAGCCAAAATGGCGCTCGTCAAGCGCATTCCCGCCCGGGCGGGCCTGGGCGGCGGCAGCGCGGACTGCGCGGCGGCGCTGGCGGGTCTGGGCCGCCTCTGGGAACTGGGCCTGTCCCGTTCCGACCTTTGCGCCATCGGCCTGACTCTGGGCGCGGACGTGCCCTTCTGCCTCACCGGCGGCCTGTGCCGGGCCCAGGGCAGGGGAGAGCGGCTTACCTCTCTTACCCCTGACCGCCCCGTGGGCCTTGTGATCGCCATGGACGGCCCGGGCCTGTCCACCGGCAGCGTGTTTAGCGCCTTTGACGCGCGTCCCTATCCCTTCACCGGAGATATGGATCTGGCCCAGTCGGCCCTTCTGACCCGGGATCTGAACGCCCTTGAAAAGACTGCCCGCAACAGTCTCTACGCCCCGGCCCTGTCTCTCGACGACGCGCCGGGCCTGCTCCTTGCGGACATGTATGCCTCCGGCGCCCTCTTCGCCCGCATGACCGGCAGCGGAGCCGCCTGCTTCGGCGTCTTTACCGATCCCGATTCCGCATGCTCTGACCTCCGTGCCCGCCACGCCTTCTGCGCCGCCTGTCATACCACCCCCACCGGGTGGGACATCCTGTAGTCGTGCTCAGCACGGCTTTTTTAGGTAGGGGACGGGGAGGCGAGGGGAGACGGGGGAGGCGCTGGGCGCTGCGCGCGCCCAGACCTGCGCCAAAGGGGCCAGCCCCTTTGGAATCCCATTTTCCGCCTTCGGCGGGTGAAAATATTGATTTTGGATGCTCTTTCGTTGCCCCGTGGGAATACATGCCAATGCGCCTGTTTGATTCCGGCGTTGACGCTGGCGCTCGTACCCCGTGGTAATACACACCAATAGAAGTATACCGCTTATTCATCCTTCCGTGTCATTGCGAGGAGCCGCAGGCGACGAAGCAATCCGTCCCCCAACACTGTCCCAACGAAAGGAGATGTGCCCATGCTCTACGACTGCGTCATCATCGGCACCGGCCCGGCGGGCGTGTCCGCGGCCCTGAACCTGAAGATCCACGAAAAGAACTTCCTTTGGATCGGCAGCAAATCCCTGAGCGACAAGATCGCCAAGGCA
>CADAGW010000148.1 GCA_902787475.1 uncultured Eubacteriales bacterium | reverse complement strand
GCCCGACTGGAAGCCGAAGCGGGTGAACACCGAAAAGGGCGTGCTTTCCGGCAGAACGGACAGATTGAAGGCGTGGGTTTTGTGGATCATGTCGTGGGTGTAGTTGCTCTTGTTCACGGCCACGCCCACGGTGAGGGGATCGGAGGTGAGCTGCAGTACCGAATTGGTGATGCAGGCGTTGTCCTTTTCCCCGTCCCGGGCGCTCAATACGTACAGGCCGTAGCCGATCCTGAACATCGCTTTGGCATCCATGCGTCCCGCCTCCGATCTTATCGTTTATTTGGTCTCCTTCAGCATGGCCTCGCAGGCGTCAGAGATGCCGTCCAGCCAGGTGCCCTCATACAGCTCGATCAGGCCCTTGTCTGCGCCCGCCGCCAGCTTGGGGTCGATGGGGAGACGGGCCGTGTGGGCGATATCGTACTTTTCGGCGATCTCTTCCACCCGGCTGGGGCCGTAGATCTCATGCTTTTCCCCGCAGCTGGGGCACTGATAGTAGGAGTAGTTTTCCGCTACGCCCAGCACGTGGGCGTTCATCATACCGGCCATCTTTACGGCCTTTTCCACGATCATCTCCACCAGCTCCTGGGGAGAAGTGACGATCATCACCCCGTCCACGGGCAGGCTCTGGAGCACGGTCAGGGGCACGTCTCCGGTTCCGGGAGGCATGTCCACAAACAGGAAGTCCACGTCCTTCCAGACCACGTCGGTCCAGAACTGCTTGACGGTTCCCGCGATGACCGGGCCGCGCCAGATGACGGGGTCGGTCTCGTCCTCGATGAGCAGATTCAGGCTCATCACGTCGATGCCCGTGCGGGTGGCCACCGGGTAGAGGGCGGTCTCGCTGCCCATGGCCCGCTCGTGCAGGCCGAACATCTGTGGGATGGAGGGGCCGGTCAGGTCCGCGTCCAGTATGCCCACCTTGTACCCCCGGCGCTGCATGTTCACAGCCAGCAGGGAGGTGACCAGGGATTTGCCCACGCCGCCCTTGCCGCTCATGACGGCAATGACCTTCTTTATGCTGGATTCCGGATGGGGCGCTTCCCGGAAATCCGTCTTCTCACGGCTGGCGCAGTTCGCCGAGCATGTGTCGCAGTTATGGGTGCATTCTTCGCTCATACTTTCCTCCTGAGGATTGATACCATTATATATTATACCCCTTCTGTACTTTTCTGTCAACCGAGCATGGTTTTATTCATCCCCGCCCGAAGGGCGGAAGGAAGGGATTCTTAAGGGCCTAAGGCCCTTAAGCGCAGGTCTGGGCGCGCGCAGCGCCCAGCGTTCCCCTTTTCCCCTATATATATAATGAATGAAAACCCCGCGGGCTGTGCCGCGGGGATGGGGATCACTCGTCGTCCTCTGCGATGAGGTCTTCGCTGTCGTCGTCCTCCGGGTCGGTGCGGTCCTCGTCCATGACCAGTCGGCCCTTACTGAACTCCTCCCGGATGACGGCCTCCAGCTCGTTGAACACCTCGGGATGCTCCTTGAGGTAACGGCGTGTATTGTCCTTGCCCTGGCCGATGCGCTCGCCGCCATAAGAAAACCAGCTGCCGCTCTTCTGGATCAGATCCCGCTCCACGGCCAGATCCAGCAGCTCGCTTTCCCGGCTGATGCCCTCGCCGTAGATCATATCCACCACGCAGGTCTTAAAGGGCGGGGCTACCTTGTTCTTGGCGATCTTGATCTTGACCCGGTTTCCCACCACGGCGCTGCCGTCCTTGATGGGCTCGCCCTTGCGGATGTCGATGCGCACGGAGGCGTAGAATTTCAGGGCCTTGCCGCCTGTGGTGGTCTCGGGATTGCCGTAGAGCACGCCCACCTTTTCCCGGAGCTGGTTGATGAAAATGGCGATGGCGTTGGTCTTGGATATCACGCCGGCCAGCTTGCGCAGGGCCTGGGACATGAGTCGGGCCTGCAGGCCCACGTGGCTGTCGCCCATGTCGCCCTCGATCTCGGCCTTGGGCACCAGGGCCGCCACGGAGTCGATGACCACGATGTCGATGGCGCCGGAGCGCACCAGGGCCTCGCAGATGTCCAGGGCCTGTTCGCCGTTGTCCGGCTGGGACACGTAGAGGTTGTCGGTGTCCACGCCCAGGGCCTTGGCATACACGGGATCCAGGGCGTGCTCCGCGTCGATGAACGCCGCCGTGCCGCCCATCTTCTGGGCCTGGGCGATGGCGTGCAGGGCCACGGTGGTCTTACCGGAGGATTCCGGCCCGTAGATCTCGATGATCCGGCCCTTGGGCAGGCCTCCCACGCCCAGGGCGAAGTCCAGCTGCAGGCACCCGGTGGGCACCACCTCCACCTGCAGCTTATCGGACGCGTCGCCCAGCCGCATGATGGAGCCCTTGCCGAAGGATTTCTCGATATAGCTCACAGTGGTCTGCAGGGCCCGTATCCGTTCCTCGCCGGTGCGCCGCTCCACAGACTGCTTGTCGTTTTTCTTGTCCGCCATAATGACCTCCGAATTCGATTTGATGGTCTTATTGTATCACATCAACGGTTCTCTTTCAAGCGCATCTCGAATCCATGTTTCACGTGAAACATATTTGGCCCTGTGTGGATTGTTTCACGTGAAACAATCCATGGCCCCTCTGTCCAGCGTCACGGTGACGCGGCGGCGGGCCAGCTCCCGGGTCACGGTCAGCTTGCCGTCTCCGTCGCTGCCGAACCGGCAGTCTCCCTCCGTCCAGATGGCGTCGTCCATCCGCTCCCGGTTGAGATGGGCCATACAGTCCATGAGCTCCCTGTCGATGCTCTTCCAGGGGTACGGGCGGCGGTTGTAGGGGTCGTCCGCCCCGGCAAGACCGGCCTCGTCCCCGTAATAGATGCAGGGCACCCCGGGCATGGCGCACATGAAGCGGTACATGGCCATGAGGGCACGGCGTCCCCGGGAACGCTCCTCGTCCGTGAGAACAGTAGGCTTCCTGTCCTCCTTGGGCTGTCGGCGGGGTGCCCGGCCGGAGAGGATCTCCAGGATCCTGGGCCGGTCGTGGGAGCCGGTCATGTTCATGAGGGCATAAAAGAAGGTGCGGGGGTATACCTCCCGAAGGGCTTCCAATTCACGGGCCACCTGGGGGGCCGTCCGGTCTCCGATCAGGAAGTCCACCAGGGCGTCCCACAGGGGGTAGTTCATCACGCTGTCCACCGTGTCGCCCAAGCAGTAGCACCTCAGCTCCCCGTAGGCCACCTTCCGGGAGGCGTCCTCCCAGACCTCGCCGATGAGCGGCGCGCCGTGGGCGGTCTTTCGGAGCAAGCGGATGAAGTCCATGGGCAGCTCGTCCGCCACGTCCAGCCGCCAGCCGGAGGCCCCGGCGTCCAGCCACTTGCGGAATATGCCGCGGATGTACTTCCGGAAGCCGGGGTCGTTTTCCTCGGTGTCAGGCAGGTGCTGAAAGCCCCACCAGCACTCGTACTCATCCGGCCATTTCTTGAATTTGTACCACTTGGCGTAAGGGGATTTTTTCGACTGATAGGCCCCCACGTCGCCGTAGTGGCCGAATTTGTTGAAGTAGCGGCTGTCCGCGCCAGTGTGGGAGAACACCCCGTCCAGTATCAGGCGGATGCCCTTTTCATGACAGGCCCTTTGGAGCCGGTCAAAGGCCTGGTTTCCGCCAAGCCTTTCGTCCACGGTTTCGTAATCCCCGGTGTCGTAGCGGTGCACGCTGGCAGCGGTGAAGATGGGGTTGAGATACAATATGGTCACGCCCAGAGCCTTCAGGTGATCCAGCTTTTTCACGATGCCGTCCAGATCGCCCCGGAAAAAGTCGTACTTTTCCTTGCCCGTGTTGGTCTCGGGATAGGGCTTGGGCTCCCGGTACCAGCCCCTCAGGTCCCCGCCCCGGCAGAACCGGTCCGGGAAGATCTGATACATGATGCCGTGGCGGAGCCATTCCGGCGTCTCGAAGGCCGGGTCGTACACGGTGATCTGGTAGGACGGGGGTTCGAAGTCGTATTCCCAGCTGGCCCCGCCCAGATTGTCCGGGGCGTTGCCGCAATACAGGGTCTCCTCCCCAAACCGGCCAATGAAGTAATACCACACAAGGCCAGGGACATCCGGCAGGGTATAGTCCGCCTCAAACCGCCCGCCGCCGCAGGGGGCCATGGGCACCCGGATCTCCCTGCTGTCCACCCAAAGCCGCAGAGTCACCTGGTCGGCCCGGGGGGCGTCACAGCGGAGCGTGACCGTCTCCATACACTTTCGCGCCCCGAAGGGGGCGCGATAGACGGGATTTCGGGAATCGTGATACATCTTCATAGCGACAGCGGTTTCAGCCTCCAGATCTTGTCGTTATACTCCTCGATGGTCCTGTCGCTGGCGAAGAAGCCGGACTTGGCCACGTTCCTGACGGCCATGGCCACCCACTTGTCCCGGTTCCGGTAGTCGGCGTAGGCCCGCTCCCGGGCGGTGAAGTAGCCGGGCAGGTCGGCCAGCACGAAGTAGGGATCGGCCATGCCGCCGTCGCCGAAGAGGAGGGCATGGTACAGATCGGAGAACACCCGGGGCTCCTCGGGGCACAGGGTGCCGTCGATGAGCTGCTCCAGGGCCCGGCGGATCTCGGAATGGGAGTGGTACAGGTCGTGGGAATGGTAGGTGCTGTATCCGGCCTCCACCTCCTCGGCGGTCAGGCCGAATATGTAGGCGTTGTCCTCGCCCACCCTCTCTACGATTTCCACATTGGCGCCGTCCAGGGTGCCCAGGGTCACCGCGCCGTTCATCATGAACTTCATGTTGCCGGTGCCGCTGGCCTCCTTGCCGGCGGTGGAGATCTGCTGGGAGATGTCGCTGGCGGGCATCAGGTACTCCGCGGCGGACACGCAGTAGTTCTCCAGGAACATCACGTTGATCTTCTTGGCGGCCACGGGGTTCTTTTTGACCAGCTCGCCGATGGAATTGATGAGCTTGATGATCAGCTTGGCCCGGGTGTATCCGGGAGAGGCCTTGGCGCCGAATATAAAGGTGGTCTCGGGCATGTCGTAGCCTGGGTTGTCGCAGATCCGGTTGTAGAGGATCAGTATGCACAGGGCGTTCATCAGCTGCCGCTTGTACTCGTGGAGCCGCTTGGCCTGCACGTCGAACAGGCTGCCGGGCTTCACGATGGCGCCCTGGTGGAACTTGATGTACCGGGCGAAGCGCTCCTTGTTACGCTGCTTCACCTTGTCGAATTCCCGGCGGAAGGCCCGATCCTCCGCGAAGGGGTACAGCTCCTCCAGCCGCTGGGGCTCCTTGCGCCAGCCGTCGCCTATGGCCTCGTCGATCAGTCCCGACAGGCCCGGGTTGGCCAGCATCAGCCACCGCCTGTGGGTGATGCCGTTGGTGATGCCCAGGAACTTGGTGGGCTCGATGTTGCAGTAATCCCGGAAGGTGGATCTCTTGAGGATGCCCGCGTGGATCTGGGACACGCCGTTGACCTTGTTGGTCATGGCCACGCACAGGTTGGCCATCCACACCCGGTCGTAGGCGGTGACGGCCATGCGGCCGATCCGCTCCCACTGACCGCCGTAATACTTCCACAGCCTGTCGCACACCCTGCGGTTGATCTCCTGCAGGATCATGTATATGCGGGGCAGCA
>CADAGW010000147.1 GCA_902787475.1 uncultured Eubacteriales bacterium | reverse complement strand
CGAAATATTTGGCGATGAGGGTCTCGGGGGTCTCGGGGCCGAAGTTGCCCAGGAACACCACCAGGGCGTTGCAGTCGGCGGCCTTCACGTCCTCCACCGCGCGGAGCATGTCTTTTTCATTCTCCACGGTGACGGGGCACTCGTAGATGTGGCTCCAGGCGGCGGCCACGGCGGCGCGGCGCTTTTCGGACAGGGCGATGGGGAAGCAGTCGCGGGATACGGCGACGATGCCGAGCTTGACCACGGGGATGTTGGAAGTCATGACGGGTATCCTCCTTTTTGAGTGGGTGTATGGGGTGATGTGTCAGGGCCGTATCTCCCCGTCCTCGTCAACGGGATCGGAGGCGAAGAGGGAGTCGGCCAGGGAGCGGGCCTTGTCCAGGTCTGAATAGGCCACGTAGAACCGATGCTTGTCGAAGGACGCGCCGAAAATGGAGCTCATCCAGCCCTCCCGGGGCTGCTTGTAGGCGAAAGACACGTCGTTTTGCCGGAACACGTCGGCCAGCATATCGCCGAACATGGCGTCCTCCTCCAGCAGAAAGCACATATCGTCGTCCTGCGGGGCGCGGAGCTTGTCGCTTTTGCCGCACTGGGGGCAGGGGGACGAATCCGGCGTGAGGAGCATACATCTGGAGCAGTACATGCTTGGGCCCTCCTTATTATGATCCAAATACAGTATACCACGAAACGGAGAAAAGGGAAAGAGGTTTCGTGAAAATGCCTGTTTTTTAATGGAAAGCGCCTGTTTGACAAGTGGGGCAGGAAATCGTATAATAGGAATGGGAGGAGGCGGCCGCATGAGAAGACCCAGCCGGATCGTGGTGGGACGGGTGATCTATATCGCCCTGTTCGTGGCCCTGCAGGCGATGATCCTGCTGGCCATGTTTTCCTGGTTCCGCGCCAGCTTCGCCTGGTATTACGCGGCGGGCATGGTCATATCCGCTCTGTCGGTCCTCCACGTGCTGGGGGACAAGAGCAACCCGGCCTATAAGATCGCCTGGATCATACCGATCCTTGTGTTCCCCGTGTTCGGCGGGCCGTTTTACTTTATGTTCCGCCGAAGCCGCCTGACCCGGCGGGAAAAGAAAAAGGCCGGCGACAACCAGAGCCGCTACCGGGCCATGCTCACCGGCCGGGAGGGGGACATGGAGACCCTTCTGATGCGGGAAAAAGACGCCCTGCCCATGGCCAGATACTTATCCGGCAGCGCGGCGGCCCCGGTGTGGGGGCACACGGCGTGCCGCTATTTCCCCTCCGGGGAGGCGGCGTATCCTCAGCTGCTGCGCGACCTCAAAGGGGCGGAAAAGTCTATCTTTTTGGAGTTCTTCATCGTGCAGGAGGGCGCGATGTGGAACGGGATACTGGATATATTGGAGGAAAAGGCCAGGGGCGGGGTGGACGTGAGGATCATGTATGACGACGTGGGGAGCATGTTCACCCTGCCCGCGCTCTACGACAAGGAGCTGACCCGCCGGGGCCTTCGTGCCCGGGCGTTTTCAAGGTTCACCAACGTGTCGAACTCCCGGTTCAACAACCGGGATCACCGGAAGATCTGCGTGGTGGACGGGAAGGTGGGGTATACCGGGGGCTTCAACCTGGCGGACGAGTACATCAACCGGCGGGAGCGGTTCGGATACTGGAAGGACACGGCGGTGCGCATGGAGGGGGACGGGGCGGCCAGCCTGACGGCGCTGTTTCTGTCCATGTGGGACTACGCCGCCGGGCAGACGGAGGCGCTCTCGGACTTTTTGCCGCGGGACAGGGGCCGGGAGGAGACCGACGGCTGGGTGTGCCCCTACGCCGACTCGCCCCTGGACGACGAGAACGTGGGGGAAAACGTGTATCTTCACATGATCTCCCACGCCAAGAGGTATATCTGGTTCACCACGCCCTATCTGATACTGGACAGCGAGATGCTCACGGCCCTGACCCTGGCGGCCAAGAGCGGGGTGGACGTGCGGATCGTGACGCCCCGGGTGCCGGACAAAAGGATCGTGTTCATGGCCACAAGGTCCAATTATCCCGCCCTCATGGAGGCGGGGGTAAGGATATACGAATACACCCCCGGCTTCATACACGCCAAGATGGCGCTCTGCGACGACGAGAGCGCGGTGGTGGGCACCATCAATCTGGATTTCAGGAGCCTGTTCCTGCATTATGAGTGCGCTGCCTGGTTCTGGAAGGGGCCGGTGGTGCGGGACGTGAAAAAGGACATGGAGAGCGTGTTCGCCGCCAGCCAGCGGATCACCCCCGAGGAGGCCAAACGGATCGTGCCCCGGCGGCCCCTGCCCGCCATACTAAAGGTATTTTCGCCCATGTTCTGAGGAGGCTTGTACATGCAGAGAAAAAAGCTGGGCTGGATGGGCCTTGTGAGCTTCATGGTGTATCTGGGCATGGCGTACTGCCTGGGCATGGCGTGCCTGCCGATGCTTGACCGTATGCCCGGCCGGTGGGGCACGGTGGCGCTGGTGCTGATCATGGCTGGCGCGGCGTATGTGGGCCATATGACGGGCGTGCTCCTTCTGTGCGCGGGGCAGTACGCGGGCGGCAGGAGGGACGGGTGGCGGTTCAGGCTCCTCTGCCTGGGAGGCCTGTGGATCCGCCAGACCGGTGAAGCCCGTCAGTGGGGCTATCAAAGGGGCATCCCCTTTGGCACCTGGGTGGTGATGGAGCCGCCGGAGCTTCGGCAGGATGCGGATATCTTCCGGGCCGCGGATCGGGGCAGATGGCTTTTCCCCGGCGCGGCGGGGCTGGCGGCGGTGGCGGCGGCCTGGATATGGAAAATGGGCAGTCCGGCGTGGGCGACCCTGATGGCCATAGGGCTCATGTGGATCAGGACCGCTGTGGCGGCGAGGGCCCAGTTCAGGCGCCGGGGCGGTGAGCAGGCCCTCTTCTGGTGGCGGTGCGAGAAGATCAACGCGGCCAATGTGAGCGGCGTGATCTTTGGGGACATGCCGGAGGATTGGTTTGGCCGGGACGGCGTGGACAGCGTCAGCGAAACCATGAGGGAAGCGTGGATGGAGACGGTCAGCCTCCGACTCCTTCAAAGGGGCGATATGGAGGGCGTCATCGGGATGAGCCGGGACACGGAGCCCGGCGCGCCGATGCGGCTCATCGTCCTGTGCAACGCGGCGTATGCCCTGCTTATGGAAGGCCGCATGGAGGAGGCGGAGGCGCTGCTCACCCCGGAGGTCAGGCAGGTGTTTGCCCGGCGGGGCCTTCCCATGGCGGCCAGGCGCACCTGGTATGCCTGGCTTCTGCTCCATGATCAGGACGAGGCCCGGGCGGAAAAATGGCGGGCCAGGTTTGTAAGGAGCACCAGGGGGCACATGGTGCCCGCCAACGTGGAAAAGGAAAACGGGCTCATGGAAGCGGCCATGGAAAAGTGGCGGCGGGACAGGGAAGGTCACATATCCGGGTGACGGGACACGGAGAGGCGGACATGAACGAAAGAAGACCCAAGGAATATCTGGTAGGCTTTGACATTGGCTCCACCACGGCCAAACTGGTGGTGATGGAGGGCCGGGAAATGGTGTACCGGAAGTATGCCCGGCACATGGCCCAGGTGCGGGCCAAGGCCGTGGAGATGCTGAGGGATGCTCTGCCCACTCTTACGGGCGCGTCCCTGCGGGTGGCCGTTTCCGGCTCGGCGGGCCTGGGCCTGGCCCAGGCGGCGGGGCTTGACTACGTGCAGGAGGTGTTCGCCAGCGGCGAGATGGTGAAGGCCTTCGAGCCGGATACGGACGTGGTGATCGAGCTGGGCGGCGAGGACGCCAAGATCATCTATTTCCGGGGGGCCGTGGACGAGCGGATGAACGGCAGCTGCGCCGGGGGCACCGGGGCGTTTATCGACCAGATGGCGAGCCTGATGGATATATCCCCGGACGAGCTGGACGAATTGAGCCTGAAGGCGGAAAGGATATATCCCATCGCCTCCCGGTGCGGCGTGTTCGCCAAGACGGACGTACAGCCCCTGATCAACCAGGGGGCCCGCAAGGAGGACGTGGCGGCCAGCATATACCAGGCGGTGGTGAACCAGACCATCGCGGGCCTGGCCCGGGGCCGGAGGATCGAGGGCAAGGTGATGTTTTTGGGCGGGCCCCTGTCCTACGACCTGGGGCTTCGCAGGCGCTTCGTGGAAACGCTGAACCTGCCCAGTGACAAGGCGGTGTTCCCGGAGTACGCCCGGTATTCCGTGGCCATGGGGGCGGCCCTGTGCGCCGAAAAGCGGAAGGACCGCATGGACGGGGAGACCCTCCTGAATCGGCTTCAGAGCGCCGTGGAGACCCGGAACCGGACGGAGGCCCTGCCGCCCCTGTTTGAGAGCCGGGAGGAATACGACGGCTTTTTGAAGCGCCACGCCCGCCACGACGTGGAGGCCCGGGACCTGCGCGCATACGAGGGAGACGCCTATCTGGGGGTGGACTGCGGCTCCACCACCACCAAGCTGTGCCTGATCGACCGGGAGGGGCGGCTCCTCTATTCCTACTACATGGGCAACCGGGGCAACCCGGTGGACGTGGTGCGGGAGCAGCTGGCCAGGATATACGAACTGGGCGGGGACAGGATCGTCATCCGCTCCAGCGCCGCCACGGGATACGGCGAGGCGCTGATCCGGGCGGCGTTCAATATGGACATGGGCCTTGTGGAGACGGAGGCGCACCTGCGGGCCGCCAAGCGGTTTTGCTCGGACGTGGAGTTTCTGATGGACATCGGCGGGCAGGACATCAAGTGCTTCAGGATCCGGGGCGGGGCCATAGACAGCATATTGCTGAACGAGGCCTGCTCCTCCGGGTGCGGGTCGTTCCTTGAGACCTTCGCCCACACCATGGGCATGAACATCGCCGATTTCGCCCGGGAGGGGCTCTTCGCCCGGAACCCCGTGGATCTGGGGAGCCGGTGCACGGTGTTCATGAACTCGTCGGTGAAGCAGGCCCAGAAGGACGGGCGGTCCCTTCAGGACATATCCGCCGGGCTGTCCATGAGCGTGGTGGCCAACGCGCTGTATAAGGTGGTGCGCATCCACTCCGCCAAAGAGCTGGGGGAGAGGATCGTGGTGCAGGGGGGCACGTTTTTAAACGACGCCGTGCTCCGTGCCTTTGAAAAGCAGATCGGCCGGGAGGTGGCCAGGCCCTCCATCGCTGGCCTCATGGGGGCCTACGGGGCGGCGCTGTACGCCGCGGACAAGGCCAGTGGGGAGACGAGCGCCATACTGGACCGGCAGGCGCTGGGGGCGTTTTACCACCAGACCCGGGCGTCGGCCTGCCACGGGTGCGAAAACCACTGTCCCATCACCATCAACCGGTTTTCGGGCAGCCGGACATACGTGTCCGGCAACCGGTGCGAGCGGATATTCAAAAGCGGGCAGGCGGAAGCGCAGGAGCTTCCGAACCTCCACAAATACAAGCGGGAGCGGCTCGCGGCCCTGACCCCGAGAAAGGGCAGGCGGGCCGCCGTCGGCATGCCCCTGGGGCTCAATCTCTATGAGCTGGCCCCCTTCTGGTACGCCTTTTTCGCTGCCCTGGACTTCGGCATCGCCTTTTCCGGCTTCCCGGACAGGGCCAGCTATTCCCGGGGCCAGC
>CADAGW010000146.1 GCA_902787475.1 uncultured Eubacteriales bacterium | reverse complement strand
TTGATGTTCTGAACCGCAGCGGTCAGGAAGCACTGTTCCCGCATGTTCTGGATCCCAAGCATGCGGGCATAGCGAAGGCCGTGATTGACTTTGGCCTCCGCGAAGGATCGTTCGATTGTCTGTTTCCTCCAGTTATAGATGCGTTTGCTGTTAGGCGTTTTCATAAAGGCGATGACATCATCCAACGGTGCAAGTTTTTGAATATACGGATTTCAAAAACGACTATTGCGAATTGAGGAAAGAGCAGCTCTCAGCGCCTCCCCATCGTCAGCCCCACCGCTGCCGCGCACAGGGCCGCGCCTACGATGGGATACGCCGCCCAGGCGGGGTGGGCCGTGCCGTATATCTCCAGTATGCCCCGTGCCACGGACCCCACCGCCAGGGTGGCCACGCCGCACCGCCACACTGGCGCATATTTCAGGCTCATCCGCCCGCCCCACAGGGCCATCGCCAGACAGGGCAGAGTGCCAAGTCCCAGCGGCGCCACACAGGAAAACACCATATAATACGACCACACTCCATGGCTGAACCGCTCATAGATCATGGCGAAGAGGGCCAGAAACAGCGCCGCCGCCCCGTACATGAGAGCCCGCAGGATGAGCCTTTTTTCCCTGTCAGAATATGCCAACAATGTCGCTCACCTTCCTCTCGCCGCTGCCCCGTCCGCTGCCGGAGGGGTCGTTCACCAGCCTGCCCTGAAAGATCATGGCCGACGATCCTCCGCCGTCCAGATTGTAGGCCGTCCCGGCCCCCAGGTCACTAAGGAACTGGGCCAGCTCATACAGGGTCAGGCCCTGGCTCTCCCCGCTTCGCCCGTCGGCCACCACGAAGAGATAGTGCCCCTTTCCCACCTGGGCCAGCGCCGTGCGGGGGTTGCTGGCCATGGCCCGGTCCACCTCGTCATACATCCCCACGGTGATCTCCCCGTCCTCGATGAGCCCGGGCCCGAAGGAATACACCTGCCACGCGCCGTCCGCCAGCAGCTCCCGGGCGCTCACCTCGTCCTCCCGAACGATGGAAAAATCCCCGCTCCCGTCGATCACCAGATCCTCCTGCCCGGCCTGGCCCGATTCCCGGTACAGTACGCCGTTCCGGATCACATAGCCTGTCTGCCGGGCCCCGTAATAGTCCCCGTTCACCGCCAGCACCGCGCCGGACCGCTCCGCCATGTCGGAGGGCGTCTCCGTCACGTTCCGGGCGTACACGTCCCCGGCCAGCACCGCGGAAAGGGCCTGGGCCGATTCCACCTGCACGTCCGCCACATACACCGTGGTGTCCAGGTACCGGTACTCCGTCAGTTCGATCCGGGTCGACCCGTCGTCGTATACCTCCGCCGTCTCCCCCGCCGCCGGTGGGGGCAGTCTGTGCGGTCTGTGTATTTTGGGTCGTCCGGGCGGATCCTCCGCTCTTCCCGCTCTTTTTCCCGCCCTTGGACTGGGCCGTCCTCTGGCTGACCGTCTCCGCCCGCAGGGTCTCTGCCGCGGTCTCCGTCTCCACTGCCGCGGTCTCCGTCTCCTCCGCCTGGGCCTGCACCGTGGGAGCCGCCGCCACCGCGCCGTATACGTGGGGGATCACGAAGGTATCCAGCATCAGCCACAGCGTAAACGCACCAAGCGCCGCCCCGTAGCCGATCCCCCATTTCGTCCTCTTTTTCATATTGATCCCACCTTTCGGAAAAGGGGAGCTTTCCGCTCCCCCATATGTCAGTGCCCCCTGCCGCCCATGCCGCCTCCGAAGCCGCCCTGGCGTTCCCCGCCAAAGCCGCCCTGCTGGCCGCCCGGGAAGCCGCCCTGAGGCCCGCCGTCCCGCTCGCCGCCGGGGAAGCCGTCCGGGGGCATCTGCCCCTCGTCCTCGCCGCCCTGGGGGATCTGCATGCCGCCCCGCATGCCGCCGCCAAAGCCTCCGCCCTGGCGTCCGCCGCCGAAACCGCCCATGCCCATGCCGCCGGTGACAATGCCTGTCATTTCCACCTGGGCCTGACTGGCCCCGCTGGTCACGGTGTAGCTCTCGCCCACAGCCATTTCGGGGCAGCTGACCACCACGCAGTCAAAGCCCTTGTCCACGGTGCCGGAGAGGATCACCTCTCCCTTTGCGTTCTTCACCTGGATCTCCCCCGCCTGGCCCCGGAGGGTCACCATGGCGCTGGCCTGGGTGGATCCGTTTCCAAAGCCCTGGGCCATGCCCGAGGCTCCGGCGGCGATGAAGGCGCCCCCGGTGATGGAGGCCGACCCGGCATAGTCCAAAGCGCCGTTTCCGCTGTTGGCAGATCCGGACACCACCACCGTGCCGCCGCTGACGGCCAGATCCCCGTTGGAGTCGATGCCGTCGCCGGAGGCGTTTATATACAGCGTGCCTCCGGATATGGCGATGCTGGACGTGCCGTCAGATGTGAACATGTCCCGGAAACCAAACCCGCTCTGATCGCTGCCCCCCGCGGCGTTGAGACCGTCGTCGGAGGCATTGATGCCGATCTCCCCGCCGGATATGTCGATCACAGTGCCCTCTATCCCCTCGTAGCTCTGTGCGATGTCGATCTGCCCGCCGGATATTGTCAGCGTCCCGTCTGCGTGCATGCCGTCGTCCCCGGTGGAGAGGGTCATGCTCCCACTCTCCACGGTCATGTCCTTGTCGGTATGCAGGGCGTCGTCGGCGGAGTCGATGGTGTAGGTGCCGCCCAGTACCGTCAGATCGCCGCTGGCCTTGATGCCCTTCATGCTCACGGAATTGTCCTGGCTTACGGACTGGGCCTGCCGGCCCCAACCCCAGTTATCGGTCCTGTGGGTCTCGCCCTCTCCCGCGCCGCCGCCGGCTGTGATGTCATATTCCCCGCCGAAGAGGATCACGTATCCCTTTTCCTCGTCCTCCTCGTTCTTGGCCCGGATGCCGTCCTTGCCGCTGGTGATGTCGAAGCTTCCCCCGGCCACCCGCACGCTGTCGTTGGCGTCGATGCCCCGGTCCCGGGCCTGGATCACGTACTGCCCGTCCACGAACTTCACGTCGTCCTTGCCCACGATGCCGTGGCCCTCGGGGGACACCACGGTCAGGGCCCCGGAGCCGCCGAACACGATGTCGTCCCGGGCAAATATGGCCGCGTCCACGCCGTCCTCCCCGGTCAGGCCCGTGCAGGCCACCCGGTTCTCCGTTCCGTCCGCCAGGGTGATAAATACCTTGTCCGCGTTCTCCACCAATATCCCCGCGGAGGAGGAGCAGGATATATCCACGCCCTTTAGCACCAGCTCCACCTTGGCGTCGTCCGCCGCGTCCCCGGTCACGCTGCCGTCCTCGATCTTCCCGCTCAGTACGTACACTCCGGCCTCCGTAATGGTCACGCTCCCGTTGTCCAGCGTCATATCTACAGGATCCCGGCTCTCCCAGTCATAGGCCAGATCCCTGTCCGAAAAATACTCGCTCATGTCCCACTGGCTCTCCGCCCGGGCGCTTTCATTCAGTTGGCCCCCCAGGGAGCAGGCCGTCAGGGCCAGCGCGGTGCATACCGCCGCCATCGTCTTTTTCATATCCATACCTCCATGCGGTTTGTATCGTTCTAAAGGCTTTCCCGCCTCCGATGGACACAGTATACCCCCCGAACCCTAAACCAACCTTAAGCCGCCAAAAGTTTTTTCTCCCCTCATTTTTCACTCGACAAAGCCCCCCGTCCATGCTACAATACATCCAAACGGAGGGATCGTTCTATGAGATTATTGTTCGCGGAGGATGAAAAGGCCCTCTCCCGGGCCGTGTGCGAGATCCTCAAAAAGAGCAACTACGCCGTGGATCCGGTCTACGACGGCCAGGACGCGCTGGACTATCTGGAAAACGGCGAATACGACGGGGCCATACTGGACGTGATGATGCCCAAAATGGACGGCATACAGGTGCTCAAGGCCATACGGGCCCAGGGCAATACCATACCCGTGCTCATGCTTACCGCCAAGAGCGAGGTGGACGACAAGGTGCTGGGCCTGGACAGCGGGGCCAACGACTACCTGACCAAGCCCTTCGCCGCCAAGGAGCTGTTGGCCCGCATACGGGCCATGACCCGGCAGGCCGCCCCCTCCCAGGTGGATTCGGTGCTGAGAAGCGGCAATCTGTCCCTCAATCAGGCCACGCTGGAGCTGTCCGGCCCCCAGGGGAGCGTGAAGCTGGGCGGCAAGGAATACCAGCTCATGGAGCTTCTCATGGCCAACCAGGGCCGGCTCATCCCCACCGAGCGGATCATGGAAAAGGTGTGGGGCTACGAAACGGACACGGACATCTCCGTGGTCTGGGTCTACATATCCTATCTGCGCAAAAAGCTGGCCTCCCTGGGCGCGGACGTAGCCATACGGGCCACCCGGGGCGTGGGCTATTCTCTGGAGGCGATGGCATGATCCGCCGCCTGCGCCAACGGTTCATACTCTCCTCCATGCTGGCCCTGTTCCTGGTGCTCTCGGTGATCATGCTGGCCCTGAACGGCATCAACTACTTTTCTCTCGTCTCCGACGCCGACCAGCTGGCCTCCCTCATCTCCGAGACCGGCGGCTTTGCCCACATGGAGCCCATGATGGGCGACATGGCTCCCCGGGAGGACATGGGGCCGCCCCAGGACGACATGTCCGGCAAATCCGCAAATTGGGACAAATCCCGCCACAGGGGCCTTGTAGGCCGCCTGTCCTCCCCCGAGCTGCCCTTTGAGACCCGCTATTTTATCGTCACCCTGGACGGATCCGGCCAGGTGACGGATATGGACCTGGGCCGCATCGCCGCCGTGGACGAGGACACCGCCGCTCAGATGGCCGCCTCCGTCGCCTCCCGCACCCGGGGCTTTCTGGGGGACTACCGGTATCTCTCGGAGTCCGTGGACGATGGCCGCCGGGTCATCTTCGTGGACTGCGGCCAGAGCATGACCGTGTTCCGCTCCTTCCTCCTCACCAGCGTCCTCATCGCCCTGGCGGGCATGGCGGCGGTGTTCGCCCTGATCGTGGTGTTCTCCCGGCGGGTCATGCGGCCCGTGGCCGAGAGCTACGAAAAGCAGAAGCGGTTCATCACCGACGCGGGCCACGAGCTGAAGACCCCCCTGGCCATCATCCGGGCGGACGCGGACGTGCTGAGCATGGACTTGGGGGAGGACAACCAGTGGATCTGTGACATACAGGACCAGACCACCCGCATGGCGGAGCTGACAAGCGACCTGGTACAGCTCTCCCGCATGGAGGAAACGGACGCCGCCGCCTTTGTGGACTTCTCCCTCACCGACGCCGCCCGGGACGTGTGCCAGAGCTTTATCTCCGCCGCCCAGGCCCAGGGCAAGGACTACGCCTTCACTGTGTCGGACGGCCTCACCGTCCACGGCGACGAAAAGGCCGTCCGCCGCCTCATCTCCATACTCCTTGACAACGCCGTCAAGTATTCAGACGATCAGGGCGTCATCCGCCTGACCCTCCAAAAACAGGGCCGCTTCGCCGCCCTCACCTGCTACAACACCGCCCCCTCGGTGGATCCCGCCGACATCTCCCACCTCTTCGAGCGGTTCTACCGTTCCGAAAAGTCCCGCAACTCCGAAAAGGGCGGCAGCGGCATCGGCCTGTCCATTGCCCAGGCAGTGGTCACCGCCCACAAGGGCCGCATCTCCGC
>CADAGW010000145.1 GCA_902787475.1 uncultured Eubacteriales bacterium | reverse complement strand
CGCTGTGCAACGAGCCCGGAAGGCCAAAGACATATCACATCGTTACCATGGGATGCCAGATGAACGTGCGGGACTCGGAGACCATGGCAGGGACGCTGGAAAAGGCGGGCATGGTGTACGAGGGCGAGCGGAACAAGGCCGACCTGATACTGTATAACACCTGCGCCGTGCGGGAAAACGCGGAGAACAAGGCGCTGGGGAACGTGATATGGTTAAAGGAACTGAAGGCCGTGCGCCCGGAGCTGTTCATCGCCGTCACCGGGTGCATGATGCAGGAGGAGGGCATGGCCGAGCGGGTGCTGAAGAGCTATCCGTTCATCGACCTGGCGTTTGGCACCCACAACCAGCAGGAGCTGCCGGGGCTTCTTCTCAGGGCCATACGGGGCCGGCGGCGGGTGGTGGAGGTATGGAACGAGCCGGACGGCATACACGAGGACATGCCGGTGAAGCGGAATTCCACCTTCCAACATTTCGTGACGGTGATGTATGGGTGCAACAACTTCTGCTCCTACTGCGTGGTGCCCTACGTGCGGGGGCGGGAGCGGTCCAGAAGCCAGGAGGACGTACTGGACGAGATGAAGCGCCTCGTCGACTCCGGGGCGAAGGAGATCACCCTCCTTGGACAGAACGTCAATTCCTACGGGGGCGGCGGGGACGCCTTTGCCAACCTGTTGAGGAAGGCGGACGGACTGGGCGTGGAGAGGATCCGGTTTATGACCTCCCACCCCAAGGACATGAGCGACGAGCTGATCGCCTGCTTCGGGGAGTTAACGCATTTGTGCCCCCAGCTTCATCTGCCGGTGCAGGCCGGGTGCGACAGGGTGCTCAGCGAGATGAATCGGCGGTATACGAAAGAAAAGTATATGGGGCTGGTGGAAAAGCTGAGAACAGTATGCCCGGATATCGGACTGACCACGGACATCATCGTGGGGTTTCCGTCGGAGACCTATGAGGAGTTCCGGGAGACGGTGGAGCTTATGAAGGCCGTACGGTACGACGCGGCGTTTACGTTTGTGTATTCGCCCAGGCCCGGCACCCGGGCGGCAGGCATGCCCGACCCGGTGAGCGCACAGGAAAAGAGCCGCTGGATCCAGGAGCTGATCGCCGTACAGCAGGAGATCACGCAGGACATATGCCGCCAGAGGATCGGCGAGGTGGACCAGGTGCTGGTGGAGGGCGAGAGCGCCAGGGGATCGGGTTATATGGGCGGCAAGACGCCCAGAGGACATATGGTCAATTTCCCGGGAAACGGGGACATGATCGGGAGGATCGTAAAGGTCAGGATCATGGATACGGGAAAAAATACCCTCAGGGGTGAATATGTGGGCCCGGCTGATCGGGCGGAAAGGAATATATGAACGAGGTATTTGAAAAGGCCCGGGAGCTGGGAGAGGCCCTTTTGAGGAGCGACGAGTACGCCAGGATGCAGCAGATCGAGGACATGGCCATGAAGGACGAGAACGCGGCCAAGCTGATGGGAATGTATCTTGAGACCCGGAACAAGCTGACCGAGGTGATGCGGCAGGAGGAGCCGGACATGACCGAGGCCGGGAAGCTGTCTGTGGAAATGGAATCCTATCAGGAGAAGATGAACGAGATCGACGCGGTGAAGGAGCTGACCAGGGCCCGGGAGCAGTTCAGCGACCTGGTCAATCAGGTGAACCAGGTGCTCCGGTTCATCCTCACCGGGGAGATGGGTTCCGGCGAGGGCGACTGCTCGGGCAACTGCGCCAGCTGCGGCGGGGGATGCCGGACGCTGAACTGACAGACTACGGTCTGTATTGAACATAAACAGAGAGAACAAACCGACGTCGGTTTGGATACGGAGGGAAATGCATGCCGCTTACGCCGATGATGCGACAATATCTCCAGATGAAGGAGGAAAACCCGGGGGCGCTGCTCATGTTCCGGCTGGGAGATTTTTATGAGCTGTTCTTTGAGGACGCCAAGATCGCCAGCCGGGAGCTGGAGCTGACCCTGACCGGGCGGGACTGCGGCATGCCCGAGAGGGCGCCCATGTGCGGCGTGCCCTATCACGCGGTGGAGACGTATCTGGCCAGGCTGGTGGAAAAGGGATACCGGGTGGCGGTGTGCGACCAGATGATCGACCCGGCGCTGGCCAAGGGGCTGGTGGACCGGGAGGTGACGCGGGTGGTGTCGCCGGGCACCATCACCAACCCCGACGTGCTGGACGAGAGGACGCCGAGCTTTATCCTTTCGCTGTGCCAGGAGAGGACCAGGACGGGGCTTGCCTACTGCGACGTGACCACCGGGGAGTTTTTCAGCTACAGCGTAAAGAGCGGCCAGGCCCAGGACGAGATTGGAAGGATCGGGCCAAAGGAGCTTTTGATCTGCGCGGAAAACCCCATAAACACCCGGGACCTGTATGTGAACCCGGACTTTTCCCGGGAAAACTTTGACCTGGCCAGGGCGAAGAAGGCGCTGTCCGAGCACTTTGGCAAAAGCGCTGCGTTGATACGGTATCTCACGGACACCCAGAAGAACGCCATGGGGCACATACGGGAGATCAGACGGTATGTGCCGGAAAGGTACATGGCCATCGATCCGGTGGCGAGAAACAGCCTGGAGCTGACCGAGAGCATGCGGGGGCGGACCCGGCGGGGAACGCTTTTGGGCCTGATGGACAAGACGGTCACCGCCATGGGCGGCAGGATGCTGAGGGAATGGATCGAGCAGCCTTTGTGCGTGATGGAGGAGATCAGGGCCCGGGCCGACGCGGTGGAGGCGTTTGTGGAGGAACCGATGCTCCGCTCCGGCCTCCGGGAGGCGTTGTCTCCCGTCAGGGACGTGGAGAGGCTTCTGTCCCGCATCGCCTACGAGACCATAAACGGGCGGGAGTGTCTGTCTCTGGCCTCGTCCCTGTCCGCCATACCCGATATACGGGAGCAGCTGGGCGAGAGGGACGGGATGCTGAGGGCCGTCATCGACAATCTCCAGCCCATGGATGAGCTGGCCGATCTTCTCAAACGGGCCATATCCCCCGACGCGCCGGTGACGGTGAAGGACGGGGGCGTCATCGCAGAGGGGTATAACGAGGAGCTGGACAGCCTGAGGGCAGCTTCCACCGACGGAAAGGGCTGGATCGCGGCGCTGGAAAAGCAGGAGCGGGAGAACACCGGCATCAAGAACCTGAAGATCGGGTTCAACCACGTGTTCGGGTTCTATATCGAGGTGACGAAGTCGTACCTAAATCTGGTGCCGGATCGGTATATCCGAAAGCAGACCCTGGCGTCCGCGGAGAGGTATATCACGGAGGACCTTAAGGAGCTTGAAAAGCAGGTGCTGGGGGCGGATGAAAACGCCGTGCGGCTTGAATATCAGCTCTTTACCGAGATACGGGAAAAGCTCAAGGAGAATATCGGGGGGCTGACCCGGGTGGCGGAGGGCTTTAAGACCCTGGACGCCATATTGAGCCTGGCCGAGTGCGCGGCCCAGTATGATTATGTGCGGCCCACGTTTAACGGGGAGGGGCGCTACGAGATCAAAAACGGGCGGCATCCGGTGGTGGAGCGGGCGCTGGGCGGGGAGCCGTTCGTGCCCAACGACACCCACATCACCCGGGAGGAAAGGGTGATGATCATCACCGGGCCCAATATGGCGGGCAAGAGCACGTTCATGCGGCAGGTGGCCCTGATCGTGCTGATGGCCCACATGGGCAGCTTCGTGCCCGCGGAGGCGGCGGATATATCCCTGACCCGGCAGATATTTACCCGGGTGGGGGCGTCGGACGACCTGTATTCCGGCCAGTCCACCTTCATGGTGGAAATGAAGGAAATGGCCTATATACTGAGAAATGCCGGGAAGGACTCTCTGGTGCTTCTGGACGAGGTGGGGCGGGGTACCAGCACGTTTGACGGGCTGTCCATCGCCTGGGCGGCCACGGAGTATATCGCCGACCCCGAAAAGTGCGGGGCGGCCACGCTGTTTGCTACCCACTATCATGAATTGTCGGAGCTGGAGGGCAAGCTGCCCGGCGTGGTGAATTACCGGATCACCGCCCGGGAGCAGGGAGACACGGTGGTGTTTCTGCGCAAGATCACACGGGGCGGCGAGGACAAAAGCTACGGCGTGGCCGTGGCGGCGCTGGCGGGACTGCCCGCGTCCCTCATTGCCCGGGCCCGCAAAATCATGGCCCGGCTGGAGGTGGACGACGAGCAGTACGGCGGCGTGGGCAAGAGGATACTGGACAAGCGGAAAAACGGGGGAGACAAGCAGTTTTCCATACAGGAGATCGAGCCCATGGAGCTGGTGGACGAGATACGGGGGCTGGACGTGATGTCCATGTCGCCGATCGACGCGCTGAACAAGCTGTTTACACTGACGGAAAAGGCGCGAAGGATTTAGGGACTGGGGACGGATGGCTTCGCCGCACTCATTGACACGTGGGCGGGGGCATTGGAGTATTTTGTTGATAATGGACCCGGAGAGGCCGGGAGGACGGAGGAATGAGATGGGCATTGCCGTGTTGGACGCCCAGACCGTGGGAAGAATCGCCGCGGGCGAGGTGGTGGAGCGGCCCAGCTCCGTGGCCAAGGAGCTGATCGAAAACGCCCTGGACGCCGGGGCCACGGCCATCACGGTGGAGGTGCGGGACGGCGGGGCCAGATACCTGCGGGTGACGGACAACGGCTGCGGCATCGCGCCGGGCGAGGTGCGGCTGGCCTTTGAAAACCACGCCACCTCCAAGATCCGGTCCGGGGATCTGCTGGACGACCTGCACACCATGGGGTTTCGGGGCGAGGCCCTGCCCTCCATCGCGTCTGTGGCCAAAGTCACGGTGACGACCCGGCAGAAGGACGCGGATTTCGGCGTGCGGCTCAGGGTGGAGGGGGGCCGGTTCGGCGAGGCGGAGCAGATCGGATGCCCGGAGGGCACTACCGTGGTGGTGGAGGATCTGTTTTTTAATGTGCCCGCCCGGCAGGCCTTTTTGAAAAAGCCCGCAACAGAGGCCGGAGTGGTCAGCGACCTGGTGCAGAGGATGATACTGGGGTATCCGGGGACGGCGTTCCGGTATATGCAGAACGGGAGGCTTCTGTATCACAGCAGCGGAGACGGAAATCTGCGGCACGCCGCCTTCGCCGTGTATGGGCGGAGCGTGGCGGAGCGGCTGGAGGTCATAGAGGGCGCCGAGGGCGGCATGCGGATCAGCGGCCTCATCGGCACGGGAGAGATGAGCCGGCCCAGTCGATCCAGCGAGTATTTCTTTATCAACGGGCGTTCGATTCGCTGTCCTCTTTTGACCCGGACGGTGGAAGAGGCTCTCGCCGGTCGGGTACTGACAGGCCAGTATCCCATGTGCGCGCTGAGCGTGACGATACCGCCCGCCAGCGTGGACGTGAACGTGCACCCCGGGAAACTGGAAGTGCGCTTTAAGGACGAATACATGATCCGACTGTCCCTTGAGACCATACTGGCCCGGGCGCTTTTGCCCAAGAGCGCCATGCTGGAGGCGGCCCCCAGGGAAGCCGTGCCCCAGGTGGTGGTGACGGTGGGGACGGATCCGGATATACCGACTTTGGTCTCTGATGATAAAACAGACCGAAGTCTCATAAAAGAGGCCCCGCAGGCGGCCTTCGGGCGGCCCGAAAGCGGTGCAGGCGGATACCTGCGGGACGTGGCCGCGCCCCCTCCGGGAGACGCGGACGTGCCGCCGGACGTGATGGCGGCCTTCAGGCGGGAGCAGGAGAGGATGCGGCAGGAAAAGGATGCCGCCAAGCATCCGGTACAAACGCCCATTGGCTCTTCTTCCTTTGTGAAAATGCCCGTTTTCGAGGAAAAGCCTTCTCTCGTGCCGGTTGAAAAGCCCGCTGCTATGCCCGTGGAGAAGCCCCGGCAGACGGAAAAAGCGCCGGAGCCGGAGCAGATGTCCCTGGGCGAGGACGTATTGGGGAAGGAAAAGGCGTTCCGGGTGATCGGAGTGTTTCTGGACGCCTATATATTGGTGGAGTGCGGGAAGAAGCTGATCATGATCGACCAGCACGCGGCCCACGAGCGGATCCTGTATGAGCGCTTTGAAAGGGAGATCGGCAAGGGCGTGGCCATGCAGGAGCTGATGTTCCCGGAGGTGTTTCCCACCACGGCCCGGGAGACGGCCATCGTGGCGGACAACCGGCAGGCGCTCCTGGACGCCGGGTACGACGCGGAGCCCTTGGGCGAGCGGGCGGTGCAGGTGCGGGCGGTGCCCTATATACTGGGCCAGACCGTGACCAAGCCCCTGTTTTTGGAGATGATCGACGAGCTGGACAGGCTCAGGGACGCCAGCATGGACATGCGCCACGAGGTGATCATCACCGCCTCCTGCAAGCACGCGGTGAAGGCCGGAGAGGCGTTGGGCGAGGAGCAGATAGAGGAGCTGGTGAACATCATGGCCACCACGGACGCGCCGCCGGTGTGCGCCCACGGGCGGCCTGTGCTGAAGGTGTGGACCCTCGCCGAGGTGGAGAGGATGTTCAAAAGGACTTAAGGAGGATGCGGGTTGGAAAAGCCAGGGATCGTGGTGGTGGCCGGGCCCACGGCGTCGGGTAAGAGCGCCGTGGCGGTGGAGCTGTGCCGCAGGATCGGGGGCGAGGTGGTGTCGGCGGATTCCATGCAGGTGTACAGGGGCATGGACGTGGGTACCGCCAAGGCCACCAGGGTGGAAATGGGCGGCGTGCCCCATCATATGCTGGACGTGGCGGACCCGGACGTGAGCTTTTCCGCGGCCATGTATGGCGAAATGGCGGAAAGGGATGTGGAGGATATCCTCTCCCGGGGCCTCGTGCCCGTGGTGTGCGGGGGAACGGGGCTGTATATCGACGCCCTGACCCGGCCCATGGGGTTCGCCCGGCCCGGGGACGAGGTAATCCGCAAAAGACTTACCGAGGAAGCGGAGGCCCCGGGCGGGAAGGAAAGGCTTCACGAAAGGCTGATGCGTATCGATCCCGAGACCGCAGGACGGCTCAGCCCCAACGACATACGGCGCGTGGTGCGGGGGCTGGAGATATATGAGCTGACCGGAAAGAGCCAGACGGAACTGAACCGGCTGGACGCGGAAAAGGAAGAAAAATACAATACATTCATGTTCGCCCTGGAATGGCCCAGGGAAGTATTGTACAGACGGATCGACCTGCGGGTGGACGAGATGATCCGGCGGGGGCTGGTGGAGGAGGTCCGGAGGCTACTGGACAAAGGCTTATCTGCGGGCTCTACGGCCATGCAGGCGCTGGGGTATAAGGAGATCGCCCAGTATCTGAGTGGGGAGATATCCCTTGAGGAGGCGGCCGACCGGGTCAAAATGGGATCCAGGCACTACGCCAAGCGGCAGATCAGCTGGTTTAAGCGGGACAAAAGGACGGTGTGGATCCCGGCTGAGGGAAAGACCGCGGGGGAGATCGCCGGGGAGATCGAAAAGAGGATCGGCTACAGGGAGATGTGACGCAGGCGGGCGAGGGCCCAAAGGATGAGAAGGGCCGACCCGGAGAAAAGAGACGCCCGGGAGCCGGTGAGGATAAACCAGAGAAGGGATATGCACCCCCAGGCGGCGCACCGGGCGGGGCGAAGGCTGGAAAAGACGTAGGATATGCGTTCCCGGGGCGAGGGGATGAAGGATATCTCCGGGATGTCCTTCCAGCGCCTGGCCAGGCGGATCATGTCGCGGCGGTCAAAAAGGGCCACGGGTGGATCACAGGAGGCCGCGGCGGCCCGGGCAGCGGGGGACGCGGGACAGGCGGCGGCCAGGATCAGGGGGCCGTCGTGGGTGCGGCGGTGGGAAAGAATGTCCTCCGGGGACAGTGTTTTGACGGGATGGTGGGGGAGAAATACGAAGGATGTGTCCTCCGGGGAGATGATATGGGCGTGGGACAGCACGCAGGCGGCTTCCCCGCGGCTCTTTTCAATGGGCCGATAGGGCCAGGAGATAACCATGCGCCGGGCACGGGACCGGCTCTCTTTTCTTTTTTGGGGGAAATGCGCGAGCGGATAAAAAAGGCGAAGGAGAAAAAGACACAAAGCGCATACCGAAAAAGCCTGTCGACGGTCCGTCCCATGCGTGTATCCTCCTTCCGGATATGGGAAGGATGGCCCGGGGCGGAAAAAATATGCGAAAAAGACTTTCCATCGGGGGCAAAATGGTGTATACTAAAAGAAAGTAAGGATCGGGAGACGTTTGATGGAGTCGTTGGGCATACTGGGGGGCACGTTTGACCCCATACACTACGGACATTTGAACATCGCGAGGCAGGCGATAGGGCAGGGACTGGTGGACCGGGTGATCCTGATGCCGGCGGGAAAGCCGCCCCACAAGGCGGCTAAGGCCAGCCGGGAGGACAGGCTGGCCATGACCATGCTGGCGGCCTGGGGTGAGGAAAAGATAGACGTGTCGCCCATAGAGGCCACGGCGCTGACGGTATGCTACACCGCCGATACCCTGGAGAGGCTCAGCCGGATGTATAAGGACGCGAGGCTCTATCTCATCCTCGGGGCGGACGCGGCGGAAAAGGTGCCCATGTGGAAGGATCAGGAGAAGCTGAAAAGGTACTGCGCCGGCATCCTGACCGCGCCCAGGGGCGAGGGCGGAAAAAAAGTGGACGTGCCGGGCATGAAGGTGATCCACATGGAGATGGAGGGCACGGATCACGCCGCCACGTGGATACGGGAGCACGCCGGGGAGGACATCGGAAGCGCTACGCCGGTGGAAGAGTATATACGCCTTCACGGGCTGTATGAGGCCGGCGAGTGCTCCATGACAAAGAGGCTCAAATCCACCATGCCCAGGACCCGGTATCTGCACACCCTGTCTGTGGCCACCACGGCGGTGACGCTGGCCTATATGCACGGGGTGGATCCCTGGAAGGCCCATCTGGCGGGGATGCTCCACGACTGCGCCAAGGGACTGCCCATGGAGGAGCAGTATGAGTGGATCCAAAAGGGGCGGATCGAGGCCGAGGAGGACGAGCTGGCCCTGCCCGCCATCGTGCACGCCCCGGCGGGGGTGGCGGTGGCCCGGGAGGTGTACGGCGTGGAGGACGAGGAGATTTTGTCCGCCATACGATGGCACACCACGGGGAAAAGGGGCATGTCCGGGATCGACAAGGTGGTGTATCTGGCGGACATGATCGAGCCCCTGAGACGGCCCTTCCCGGGGCTGACAAGGATCCGGCAGATCGCCTATCGAGATCTGGACGGCGCGGTGCGGCTGGCCGCCAGGATCAGCGCGGACCACATACTGGGAAGCGGAAGGCAGATCCTCAAAAGGACGCTGGAGCTGCTGGAGGAAACGGACGAAACGACCAATAGAGGAGGGAAAGGACAATGACGCCCAGGGAATTGGCCAATCGGATCATGGATATACTGGAAAGCAAGAACGCCAGCCAGATATTGGGGCTGGACGTGGCCCATCTGACCTCCATCACGGAGTATTTCATCATTGCCAGCGGCAAAAACGTGATCCAGGTGCGGACGCTGGCGGAAGAGGTGGAGGAGAAGCTGGCCGAGGAGGGCATTGTCCCCAGGCGCAAGGAGGGGTACCACGACAGCCGGTGGATCGTGCTCGACTACGGCGACGCGGTGGTGCACATCTTCCACGAGCAGGAAAGGGAATATTACAACATCGAAAGGCTGTGGATGGACGGCTCCAACGTGATCCGCGGGTAAGATTCGATCCGGAATGAAAAATGTGACGATATATACCGACGGGGCCTGCTCGGGAAACCCGGGGCCCGGCGGGTGGGGCGCGGTGCTCCTATACGGTGACAAGCGGCTGGAGATATCCGGGTATGAGGCGGAGACCACCAACAACCGGATGGAGATCACCGCGGCCATAGAGGCCATTGAAAGGCTGAGGGTGGCCTGCGCCGTGACCCTGTATTCGGACAGCGCGTATCTGGTACACGCCTTTACCCAGGGGTGGATCGACAACTGGCAGAGGCACCAATGGATCAAGAGCGATAAAAAGCCGGTGGAGAACCGGGATCTGTGGGAAAGACTGCTTGGCGCCATGGAGGGCCACGCGGTCACTTGGGTCAAGGTGAAGGGCCACGCCGCGAACAGGGAGAACAACCGGTGCGACGAGCTGGCCACCGGGGCCATTAAGGCCGCCAGGCTATCGGAAAAGGAAAGAGAACAGATATAATCTGGGGACGGAATGCTTCGGCGCTTCGCGGCTCGCCATGACGTTTGTATTGCCATGCCGCCGTATCATCTGAAAACTGTA
>CADAGW010000144.1 GCA_902787475.1 uncultured Eubacteriales bacterium | reverse complement strand
AGAACTTTATAAATACACTGGTGCAGCATTCTTCTCTTCGTGCAGCACGGGGTAACGTGCAGTGCACTTTTTCTGACTTTGTTTTTTGCACATCTTTGATAGATTGTCTTTTTAGGTTGAGAATAGTATGAGACCCCGGCTCCGGTTTTTCCGCGGAGCGATACGATCGGGAATCGGACGAAATTTGCGGCGTCCCTTTCCCCGCGCTGTCAGCCGCGGCGCGATCCTTCGCCGACAGCCGCATCGGCAGGTGAATCCATGACCAGAGCAGAGCTTGCGAGACAGGCGTTCGAGGAATGCTGCAGTCCGGAAACCACCGTGAGATACGGCGTGAAGCGGGGCGCGCCCTTCTGGAACGTCGAATCCACCCAGTTCATGTACGTCCCCGCCTTTCACTTCACGGCAATCCGGGGCTGCAGGCGCTACCGCTACACGGCGGTGGACGAGGCGGGCGCGTCCCATTCCTTCGAGGCCGATGACTGCTGCGCCCTGCTCACTCCCATCTGGGCGGAGCTTCCCGAGGGCGTGGTGCGGCTGACCGTGACGGCTCTGGACGAGGAAGGGCGTGACTACGCGCCTGCGGGAGCCCGCACCTTCTTCCGCCTGGCCAGCTTCCCGGAGGAAACGCCGCCCGCCGTCCGCTCCTACCGGGAGTGCGCGGTGAGGGCCTACCGATACGCCATGTCTCAGAGCTTCATCCGGCATTGGCTGGACTGCGGGACCCCGGATCCCTCCTATGATCTGAACGCCTATCCCTCCAAAATGATCGGCATGCTGGTGAAGGCCATGCTCTCCTATGCCCGGCTCTGCCCCGGGGATGCCGGCGACGCCATGAAGGTGGCCGTGAACGCCGCGGACTACCTCCTCTCCATCACCCCCGGCGGCTCCGATCCCCTGCCGTGGCTTCCGCCCACCTACGATCTGAGCTTCTGCCCGGATCCGGAGAAATACGGCGTCATCACGGCCAACTGGTACGCGGCGCGGGTCCACAGCGGCACCATGATGATGATCTACCCGGCGGGCGTCGGGGAAATGTATCTGGAGCTGGAGGAGGCCACGGGCAATCCCGCGTATCTCGAGGCGGCTCTGAGGATCGGGCAGTACTATCTCGATCATGTCGAGCCGAACGGGAGCTGGATCCTGGTGCGCTCCGCGGAAACCGGGGACCCTGTCACGTCCAACTATGTCTCCCCCATGGAGCGGGTGGCGCCGTTTCTGATGGCCCTGTACCGCCGCACCGGGGAGGACCGGTGGAAGACGCTTTCGGACGGCGCGGTGGACTACGTTCTGAAGACCCAGCTTGCCTCCTACAACTGGGAGGGGCAGTTTGAGGACAGCCCGCTCTCCGCCAACTACATGAACCTCTCCCACTACGGCCCGGTAGCCCTGTCGAGCTATTTCGCCGAGTACCGCGCCGACGATCCCGCCTGCCTTGAGACGGCGAAGGAGCTGATGCGGTTCGCGGAGGATCAGTTCGTGGTGTGGAAGCGCCCGTATCCCTGGTCTCACAGCGCGCCCGGTGAGGGAAAGCCTTACGACACCTCCCTCTGGCATACCCCGGCGGCTCTGGAGCAGTACGGCTGGTACGTGCCCATCGACGCGTCCGCTTCCTCCCTTGCCATCGGCTTTCTGAGGCTGTATCAGGCGGGATGCGGGGAGCTGTACCTGGCCAAGGCGCGGGCTCTGACGGATCAGCTGACCCGGGTCCAGCACGAGAACGGACAGATCCCCACCCACTGGATGAACACCGAGGACGCGGAGAAGAACTTCTGGTTCAACTGCATGTTCTCCAGCTGCCGGGCGCTGGAGACGATAGAGAAATACGAAAACATCGACTGACGGCACAGACCGGATGGCTTTGTATACAGGTCATCCGGTCTTTTTTGCGCTTTTTGGGAATTGCACGGCTCAGTTCGCTTCCATCTGCCGCCCGATCAGGGAGGCGGTGGTCTCGGCCACCTTCATGTCGGTGTCGCTGATGCGGGCGGCGTTCTCCCGGCTGATGAGCATCAGCGCCCCGATCACCTCCCCGTCCGCCACCACCGGGATCAAAGACTGGGCGGTATAGGCGGAGGGATCGTCGTCCCGGGTCAGGGGCAGCATGCGGCTCCCGTCCTGGGAGGAGAGGCGCAACGTCTGCCGGGCCTGCATGGCGGACTCCACCTCCTGGGAGAGGGGCTTTTGAAGATAGTCCTTTTTCATGCCGCCGGATACGGACACCACCGCGTCCCGGTCGCAGATGCAGGCCCAGTGGCCCAAAGACCGGTACAATGAATCGGAATAGTCCCGGGCGATCTGGGAGATCTCGCCGATGGGCGAGTATTTTTTCAGCACCACCTCGCCGTTGTTTTCCGTGTATATCTCCAGCGGGTCGCCCTCCCGTATGCGCAGGGTGCGGCGAATCTCCTTGGGGATCACCACCCGCCCCAGTTCGTCGATCCTTCTGACAATGCCCGTCGCTCTCATGGCTACGCCTCCATATTGCTCAAACTGCCGGTCAAATCCAGGCTGTGGGCGTAGTTTGGCAAAAGGGCAGGGAAATTATGCGCGGGGAGCGGGAAAAATGGGAGAAAACGGCAGGAACCGGGGCGGAGGGGATCGAAAAAAATGAATAAAGAAATGAAAAGGAGACCGGGCCATGCGGGAGAAGCAGTTGATGAACAGGGACTGGCGGTTTTATTATGGGGAGCCTGATTATATGCGGCCCAGCGCGGCCATGTCCGATCAGACATACCGGTGGAGCCGGGCCCAAAGCGCCCGGGGTCCGGCCAGGCGGGACTTTGACGACAGCGGGTGGGAGAGGGTAGACCTGCCCCACGATTTCGTGGCATTACACGGCGTGTCGGAGACGGACGCCCACGGCGGGGAGCACTACGATTTCCCCATGGACCGGGGGAGCGGCTGGTATAGGCGGTATTTCACGCTGGACGAACAGGACAGGAACAAAAGGATACTGCTCCATTTCGAGGGCATGGGCACCTTCTGCCAGGTGTACGTCAACAGCATGCTCCTTAAGATCAGCCGGACAAACGGCATCGGCTTCGACGTGGACATCACCGACGCGGCCCTTTTTGGAAGCGCCCAGAACGTGGTATCGGTGCACTGCGACTGCCGCGACTTTGAGGCCTGGTACTACGAGGGCGGCGGCATCACCAGGAACGTGTACCTGGTCAGGACGGACAGGCTGAGCGTGGAGACCTGGGGCGTGTTCGCCCGGGCGGAGCGGATCGGGGAGGACGCCTGGCGGGTGGACGTGGACACGGAGGTGAGAAACGACTACCCGGAGGGAAAAACGGCATGTGCGCGCACCCGCCTGCGCACCCGGGCGGGAGAGACGGCGGAGGAGGGCGTGTCGGAGGAAATATACATCCCCTCCGGCGAAACCGCCGTCGTGACGCAGAGCTTTGTGCTTCATGATCCCCTTTTGTGGTCGCCGGAGACGCCGAACCTGTATACCGCATATACGGAAGTGCTCTGTAATGGGGAGGAGGTGGACGACTGCCAGACCGTCTTCGGTGTGCGGGAGCTTCGCTATACCCCCGACCATGGGCTGCTGGTCAACGGCAAAAAGACCACCATACACGGCTTCGCCAACCACATGCTGTATCTGGGCGTGGGGGAGGCCATGACCGACTCCATGTGCGAATACCAGATCCGCACCCTCAGGGACATGGGCAGCAACGGCTACCGCACCGCCCACAGCCCCCACCAGGAGGCCATCATGGACTGGTGCGACCGGTACGGCCAGCTGGTGATGGACGAAAACCGGGTGTTCCACTCCTCGGACATGGGGGTGGACGAGGTCAGGCGGATGGTCCGCCGGGACCGGAACCACCCCTCGGTGTGCATGTGGTCGCTGTACAACGAAGAGGATTTGATGACCACCGACGCGGGCAGGCGGATATTCGCCACCCTGAAAAGAGAAGTCAAAAAGCTGGATCCCACCCGGCCCGTCACCGGGGCCACGTCCTACGGCATGTTCCGGGGCGAGGGGTTTGAGGACTTCGACCTCTTCGGCTTCAACCACCAGACCATGCACTTTGACGCCCTGCACGCGCTGTACCCCGACAAGCCCATATTCTGCTCGGAGATGATATTCCCCCTGGGCAGCAAACGGGACATGCCCGAGGCCCCGGTGCGCTGGGGGGAGGACGCCAGGCAGCTATTAAAGGAGTACGTGGTGGGGGGATTTCACTTCACCGCCTGGGGATACGGGCCGGAAAGGCCCCACATCGTGGGCATGGAGGGCACGCTGACGGCCCGGTACTATGCCTATATGGCGTATCTCAAGCCCGATGTGCCCTGCGCCAGGATCGGCCCCGGCTGGGACTTCCCGGGCCGGGAGGGGCAGGAGGTGGAGGTGAACCTGGTCAACAACGGGGACAGGGCCGAGCTGTATGTAAACGGCGCCCTGGCGGCCAGCGCCGGCACCGATCCCTTCTCCATGACGCCGGTGAAGGTGGTCTACCGCCCAGGCACCGCCCGGCTGGTGGCCTATAAGGATGGCCGGGTGTGGGCGGAGGACACGGCGGTGACCCCGGGAGAGGCGAAAAAGCTGGAGCTGGTGTGCGAAAACCGGGAAGTGACCGCCGACGGCACGGACATCGCCATCGTGTCGGCCTATGTGACGGACGCGAACGGGGTCAGGCGGCTCCACGACACCGGGCATCTGGCGGAGTTTGAGTGGGAGAATGGAGACCTGGTCACCACCCTGTCGCTACGGGACGACCTGTATCAGGGCCGCGTGGGGCCAAGCATCCGGTTCTTTGACGGCAAGTGCCAGGCGCTGATCAGGCCCCGGGAGGGAGCGAAGTGCGTGACGGTGCGGGTCAGGTCGAAGGGCCTGGAAGGGGCCAGCCTGACCGTGCCCTGCGTGCAGGCGAAAACGGCCCAGGTGCCTCCCTGCCCCGGCACATATGTAAACGGCTGGCGGGTGTCGGGGGTGTACGCCGGAGACATGGACGATGAAAAGATCATCCGGGAGCACATGACCGAAAGATGGAAGAAGGTGGACACCCTGGGCACGCCCAGCGTACTGGCCGGGGCCCGGCGGGGCCATGGGAAGCCGGGGCTGTACCCGGACGGCGTGCCGCTGGGATACGCCTATTATGTGGAGACCACCGTGCCCAATGTGCCCGGGCAGGGCGACATGGCCCTGCACTTCGAGGGCATAGACGGACGGGCGGAATTGTACGTCACCGACGGGAAAAAGACGGACAGGGCCACCCACGGGGGAGACTCGCCCTGGTTTGGTCACTACCGGCCCGAATGGATCGCCGCCTGCCCGTCCTTCCGCGAAGGGGACCGGGTGGAGATATGGGTGATGATGCACGATCTGGGAAGGATCAACGGCATCGGCTGGCCGGTGTACTGGGACAGGGCGGACAAAGGAAAAATAGAAGCGTTGGAGGAAAACACCAGGGAGGAATGGGAAAGACACAAAAGGCAGTGATGAATCAAGAAAAAAGAGCGGGGCCGGAAAGGGCTCCGCTCTTTTGGCGCATTGCAGGGGACGGATTGCTTCGTCACTTCGTTCCTCGCAATAACAACGATGACAGGTTCATGTCATTGCGAGGAGGTCGAATGACCGACGAAGCAATCCGTAACCCCTATCATTCGTT
>CADAGW010000143.1 GCA_902787475.1 uncultured Eubacteriales bacterium | reverse complement strand
CTACGGCTCCTCGCAATGACGCGGTGAGGACATGCAGGGCCACAATTTCTAATACTATGGATTGGCACGGGGTGACGAGAGAGCATCCAAAATAATAATGTCCACCCGCCGAAGGCGGAAAATGGGATTCTTAAGGGCCTAAGGCCCTTAAGCGAGGAGTCTGAGGGCGAGCAGCCCTCAGCGCATCCCCTTCGCCTCTTTACTCCTTTACGGCCCCTGCGATCATGCCGGCGGCGACGTATTTCTGGGTGAAGGCGAACATAATGACGGTGGGCACGACGGCGATGACGGCGCCGGCGGAGAGCTCGCCCCATTTGATATCGTTCTTCTGCACCATATAGTTGAGGGCCACGGGAATGGTGTAGTTGATCTGCCGGTTCATATACATAATGGGGCTGAACAGGTCGTTCCAGGCCTGCACGAAGCAGAATATGAACGTGGCGGAGAAGCCGGGCAGTATGAGGGGGAATATGATGCGGAGCATGGCGTGGAGGCGGTTGCAGCCGTCGATCATGGCGGACTCCTCCAGGGCCTTGGGCACCCGCATGAGGTAGCCCCGAATGGTAATGGTGGAATAGGGAATGAGCCAGGTAGCGTTGAGGATCATGAGGGACGGGAGCTTATCGATCATGTGCACCTTGGAGAGCATCTGGTATAGGGGCGCAAGGCCGATAAAGGTGGGCAGCATCTGGGTAATGAGATAGAAGTAGATGACGAACTGCTTGCCCCGGAACTGGAAGCGGGCCAGCACGTAGCCGCCGCCCAGGGAGATCATCGACGCCGCCGTGGCCGCCACCAGAGAGACGGTGACGGAGTTCAGAATATAGCGCATGAAGTCCAGCTCGCTGAACAGATCCCGGTAATTCTGCACGGAAAACAGGCGGGGGAAGAAGGAGATGGGCACGGAGAAGATCTCGCGGGTGTCCTTTAAGGAGGTGATGATGATCCAGTAGAAGGGGAACACGATGACCACCGCGAAGAAGGCCAGGATCAGGATCTTGGAGATCTTGTAGACCAGAGACGGCTTTCTCATCAGAACTCACTCTCCTCTTCAAACCTGGACAGGCGCAGGTAGAGCACGGACCAGGTCAGCAGAATGGCAATGACGATCAGGCCCACGGCGCTGGCCTTGCCGATATTGGACTGGAAGATGATGAGATTGAGCATGTAGGAGGTCATGATCTCCGTGGAGCCGCCGGGGCCGCCCCGGGTGAGGGAGTAGATCAGGTCGGCGAAGTTGAAAATCCAGATGGAGCGAAGAAGGGTAGAGAGGATCAGCACGGGATATATATAGGGCAGGGTGATCTTGAAGAATTGATAGATCTTGCCCGCTCCGTCCACCTCGCTGGCCTCGTAGAGCTCCGAGGGCACGCCCTGCAGAGCCGCCTGTATGGTAATGGTGAAAAAGGCGATGCCGTACCATACATTGGTGACGATGGCCGAGGGGAACGCCGTATTCAGATTGGACAGAAAGCCTACGGGATTGGCGGCCGACACAAGGCCCAGATTGATCAGGAGGGCATTGAGGGGCCCGTAGGCGGCGTTGTAGATCCAGCGCCAGAGGATGCCGATGAGGAAGCCGGACACGGCCCAGGGGAAGAATATGATGCCCTGGTAGATGCCCCGGCCCCGGAACTTGTTTTTGAGAAACAGGGCCAGCATGAAGCCGATGAGGAACTGGAACACCAGGGAGAACAACACCCACTTGATGGTGTTGGGGATGGTCATCAGAAATTCACTTTCGGAAAACAGGGTCTGAAAGTTTTTAAATCCGATCCACTTGGTGCGGCTCAGGTTCAGCAGGGAATAGCGCCTGAAGGCGTTGGGTATGCCGCTTAAAAAGGGATAGTAGAAAAACAGGGCCACAAGCAAAACGCCCGGGGCCAGCATCGATACGATGAACAGGCGGTCCCGGCGGGTGTTTCTGGCCACCATTTTGGTTTTGTTCGCGCGCACGGGCAGACTCCCCCCTCTGTTTGGATATGGGAGAGGGTAACGGCCCTCCCGAAGGAAAGCCGTTACCCCAAAGGCGCCCAATGGTCACATATTTCCATCAGGGCCTGTCTGTGTTATTCCTCCAGTCCGCCGAATTCCTCGCGCTGCTCCTCCCAGCCGTCGGCCCACTTGGCCAGCACGGTGTCGATGTCAGCGTTGCCCATGAGGATGTTCTGCAGATCCACGTCGGAGCTCTTGCCGAACTCGGTGGTGTAGGAGGTGTAGGGCAGATCCACGCCGCCGATGGGCTTATAGTACTCGGGATGGCTGTACATGTAGGTGTAGGGGGCATAGTAGCCGGTGGAGAAGGCCTCGTCGTATTCCGCGGCGGTGGTGTGCACCGGGATGACGCCGTACTGCTTGCAGAAGCGGGCGTTGATCTCGGGGGACGCCAGGAAGGCCAGCACTCTCCAGGCCTCGTCGGGATGCTTGGTGTAGGAGGTCATGGCCCAGCCGTCACAGCCGCGGCCCACGACAGCTTCCTTGCTCTCGGCGTCGATGGGCATGGGATAGGTGCCCCAGGTGCCCTCTTCCATCTCGGACACGAAGGAGCCGATGCAGTCGGAGTCCTGCATGAGCAGGCCGCAGATGCCGCTGGCGAAGGCGTTCACCTGGTCGGAGAACAGCCAGGCCACGGAGTCGGCGGGGGCGCAGTCCTTGTAGAACTTGAGCTGGTATTCGATGCCCTTCTTGGCGGCCTCGGTGCGGTACACGCTGGTGCCGTCCTTGGTGAAGTAGGGCTCGAAGGAGGAAATCATGTTCTCCACGCCCAGGTTGGCGAAGGACACCTGATAGACGAACTGCTGATAGGAGTTTCCGCCGCCGCGCAGGGCCCAGCCGTAGCGGCCCTTCTCGGGATCGGTCATGGCCTTGGCGATGTCGTAGAGGGCGTCGAAGGTCCATTCCTCACCGGGCTCGGGGAAGGAGAGGCCCAGCTCCTCCATCCAGTCGGCACGGTAGTAGATCATGCGCTCGTAACAGCCCAGCGGCACGGTGTACACGTCGCCGTCCTTGGTGTACAGGCTGGAGGACACGGTCTCGGTGAAGGTCTCCTTGTCCGGGAAATCCTGGTAGTAGTCCTTCAGATTGTACAGCCAGCCGTTCTCGATGTACTGGGCCCGCTCCCAGGCCGTCAGCTCCATCAGATCCAGGTCGTTCTGAGCCATCAGCATCTGGGTGATCTTCTGCTGCGAGGACTCCAGGGGCGGGGAGATCAGCTCGATCTCGATGTCGGGGTTCGCCGCTTCAAACTCGTCCAACAGGGCCCGCAGGGCCGCGGTGCGGGTGGTGCTGCCGTAGCGCTCCACAAACACCAGATGCACCTTTTCCTCCGCGCTGGCAAAGCCGCTCAGCACGCCGAGGGCCAGTACAAGAGCCAGGCACAACGCCAAAAGTTTCCTCATGTCCTCATTCCTCCTTATGATTTGTGGGAAGTACCACGGATTCATTATATCGGAAATTTGCAAAATGTCAACCCTAATTTTATATTTCCTGCCAATTTCCTTCTATTTTTCCTTCCTATGTTAATTATCTGATCATTTTGCAAATAGAATGGGAACGGATTGCTTCGTCACTTCGTTCCTCGCAATGACAGTACCTATGAATCTTTTATATTTATGATTGTATACAAATCATCCGCCTCTTTTCAGAAACGGATGATTTGTATTTGTATAATTGTGTTCCCGCCCGAAGGGCGGCAGGAAGGGATTCCAAAGGGACAATGTCCCTTTGGCGAGGAGTCTGAGGGCGAGCAGCCCTCAGCGCCTCCCTCGTCTCCCCTCGTCTCCCCTATCCCTACACCAACTGATATCCATTCTCCCGGAGCTTGGCCTGCACCTGATCCAGGTGGTCGAAATCGTTGGTCTCCAGGAGGAGCTCCAGGTAGGAGGTGCCGATGGCGGTATTGGAGCGGTTGTGATGGATGGAGATGACGTTGGCGCCGCTCTGGGACACCACGGAGAGCAGGCGGGCCAGGTGGCCGGGCCGGTCCTCGATGACGGTGCGGATGCGGGCCATGCGGCCGGACTTCATCAGGCCCTGGTCCAGGATCCGCTGGAGGGTGGTCACGTCGATATTGCCGCCGGACACCACGCAGGCCACCTTGCCGGAGGTATCGAACTTTTCGTAAAGCACGGCCGCCACGCTGACGGCCCCGGCGCCTTCCGCTACGATCTTGCACTTTTCAAGGAGGGTCAGGATCGCGCCTGCGATCTCCCCCTCCTCTACCGTCACGATCTCGTCCACGTACTTCTGGCACATGTCGAAGGTCATCTCGCCCGGGGTCTTCACCGCGATGCCGTCGGCGATGGTGTGGGCTTTGGGCAGGGTCACGATGTGCCCGGCCTCCCGGGACGCGAGCATGGACGCCGCGCCGGACGCCTCCACGCCGATCACCTTTACCTGGGGGTTGAGGAGCTTGATGGCCGCCGCGACGCCGGAGGCCATGCCGCCGCCGCCGATGGGCACTACCACTGTGTCAATGTCCGGACGGCTGTCCATGATCTCCAGGCCGATGGAGCCCTGGCCCGCGATGACGTAGGGGTCGTTGAAGGGATGGACGAACACCGCGCCGGTCTCTTTCTGGATGCGGCAGGCCTCCTGATAGGCGTCGTCGTAGACCTGGCCGTGGAGCACCACCTCCGCGCCGTAGCCTCGTGTGGCCGCCACCTTGGCCAGCGGCGCGCCCTCCGGCATGACGATGGTGGACTTCACGCCGAATTTGGTGGCCGCCAGGGCCACGCCCTGGGCGTGATTGCCCGCAGAAGAGGCGATAACGCCGCACTTTTTCTCCTCCGGCGTCAGAAGGGCCACCCGGTTGTACGCGCCACGCAGCTTAAAGGAGCCCGTGTACTGCAGGCATTCCGTTTTCAGAAATACGTCCCGCTTGCCGGGTATGCTCAGCACCTGGCTCTGCACCAGATCCGTGCTCCGCACTGCCTTTTTGAGCCGTTCCCGGGCCTCCAATATCATGCCCAGCGTCACCGTTTCCATTGAGGTCACCCTTTCCAAATCGCGTACATCATGATCCCCGCCGCTACGGCCGCGTTCAGGGACTCCGCGCCGCCGCGCATGGGGATCTTCAGATTCAAATCGCACATGTCCAGTATGGAGCCCCGCACGCCGTGGGCCTCGCTGCCTATGATGAGGCACAGCTTGCCCGTGAGACCCGGAAAACAGGAGGTGTCCTGGCCGCTCAGCGACGCCGCCGCCAGGGTCCAGCCCTCCCTCTTCAGACGGGCCAGTTCGTCCTCCAGGCCGCATTTTCGGCAGGGCAGGCGGAAGGCGGAGCCCATGGCCGAGCGCTGTACCTTCGGGGAGAAGGGATCCGCGCAGCCCTCGCCAAGCAGGAGCCCCTCAAACCCCGCCGCGTCCGCCGTGCGCCAGATGGTGCCCACATTGCCCGGATCCTGCACGCCGTCCAGGGCCACCAGCCGATCCGGCATGCGCTCCATGGGCGCTGGCATAGAGAACGAGGCGCACACCCCCTGGGGCGTCACCGTGTCGCACACAGCAGACAACACATGGGTCGTACAGACAAGCCGCCTTGCCGACGACAGGTCCCCCGACAGGCGCTCCATCAGGTCTGTCCGATTTTCATCGAACAGGACTTCGCCCGGGATCAGGCCG
>CADAGW010000142.1 GCA_902787475.1 uncultured Eubacteriales bacterium | reverse complement strand
TATAGGGGATACGCGGGCGTGATGCAGCAGTATCTGTTTTTCGCGGCAAAAAAAGGCTGCCTGTGACCCGTGTGGGCAGGCAGCCTCATGCTATATCGGTTCAGCGGAAGGATTCCAGGGTCTCTATGAAGCACTTGAGCTTCTCCCGGGCGTCGAAGTAGACGTACTGGCCGCTGGCGTCGCCGTATTTGCCCCGCTGTATGGGGGCAAGGCCGAAGGCTTCGCAGGAGAGGATCTTGGTCTCGGTGTCCGACACCTGGAAGGCCAGATGGTGCATGCCCTCCCCGTGCTGATCCAGAAACTCCTGCCACACGCTGTGCTCGCCGTTGGGCTCGATCAATTCGATCTGGAGCCCGTCGCCCACGGTGAAGAAGGCCATGTTGCAGTTGGCCTTGGGGGCGGGCTGGCCGTATACGGTGGTGCCGCTGACGGCGTACTCTCCGCCGTCCACGGTGTTGGGCACGTCCACGCCCAAAAATTCCGCGAAGGCCCGCTTGGTGGCCTCCAGGTCCCGAACGATGAAGCCCACCTGGGCCAGCTTGCAGGTGCCGAGTGTGCCGGACATGAAAACGCCTCCTAAAATCATCATGATGATGGGCCCATTATACCCCTTGCGGGCCGGTTTGTAAAGCGGAAAAGGGATCCGCGGGGAAAAGACAAGATTTGGCCATATGAAAGTAACACGGCGAGGGCTGTGGCGGGGCGGCGGCCTTTGATACAATCATACCATATCCGAAGAAAAAGGAGACACTCATGGCGGAAAAAGTCAAAAACATGACCCAGGGGAAGCCCGCGGGGCTGATATTGTCCTTCGCCCTGCCCCTGATGGCGGGCAACGTGTGCCAGACCCTCTACACCATGGTGGACACGGCGGTAGTGGGGAAGGTGGTGGGCCTGGACGCCCTGGCGGCGCTGGGGGTCTGCGACTGGTTCGTGTTTCTGATGTTCAGCCTCATATCCGGCATGACCCAGGGCTTTTCCATACGCTCGGCCCAGCATTTCGGCGCGGGGGACGGGGCGGCCCTGAAAAACAGCGTGGCCCGAAGCTGCCTGCTCACGGGCGTCATCACAGTATTGGCCCTGGCGGTGAGCCAGGCGGTGATGGACAGGGTGCTGTTTCTCCTTCACACTCCGCCGGGGAGCCTGCCCATCGCAAGGACGTACTTGCGGATCCTGTTCTGGGGCATGCCCATATCGGCGGTATACAACCTCATCTCCTGCCATCTGCGGGCGGTGGGCAACAGCCGCTCGTCTCTGGTGGCCATGCTCACGGCGTCGTTTGTCAATATCGCTCTGGACATACTCTTTGTGGGCGGCTTTTCCTGGGGCGTGGCGGGGGCCGCGGCGGCTACCCTCATCGCCCAGGCGGTGGCCTGCCTGGTGTGCGCCATGGCCCTGAGGGGTATCCCCCAGCTCCATTTGAAGAAGGCGGATTTTCACCGGAACGGGCAGGAGGACAGGGCGCTTTTGAAGCTGGCCGCGCCCATCGCCCTTCAGAACGCCATCATCTCCCTGGGCGGCATGGCGGTGCAGGCGGTGGTGGATCAGCGGGGCGGGCTGTTCGTGGCCGGGTTCACCGCCACCAACAAGCTCTACGGCCTGCTGGAAATGGCGGCCATATCCTACGGCTACGCTCTGACCACCTACGTGGGGCAGAACAGGGGGGCGGGGGAGTGGAAGCGCATCCGCCAGGGGGTGGCAAGCGCCAGTCGTATGGCCCTGGCCACGGCCCTGTTCATCACCGCCATGATGATCCTTTTGGGCAGGCCCATACTGTCCCTGTTCATATCCGGCACGCCGGAGGAATACGGGCGGGTGATGGACATCGCCTACAAATACCTCACCGTGATGGCATCGTTCCTGTTCTCCCTGTATTTTCTCTATGTGTACCGCTCGTCCCTCCAGGGACTGGGCAACACCCTTCTGCCCATGGTCAGCGGGTTCGTGGAGATGGCCATGCGGGTGGGCACGGCCCTGCTCCTCCCCCTCTTGATGGGGGACGAGGGACTGTATTTCGTGGAGGTTTCCGCCTGGGTCGGCGCGGCGGTGCTGCTGACGGCGGGGTATTACCGGCAGATGCGAAAAATGGAACCAAACAAAACGGCGGAGGGCTGATGCCTTCCGCCGTTCGTTGTATGCTGGGTCATACTGTTCTTCTTCTAAACGATTGATTGGAGTTGCGGATTGCTTCGTCGGTCTACGACCTCCTCGCAATGACAGAAATACTACGTGCGTATAAAATACTGTCATTGCGAGGAGCAAAGCGACGAAGCAATCCGTCCCCTGGAATTCAGTGATTTAGATGTAAAATAGTATCAGTCGATGAATATGTATTCCTTCATCCTGCGCAGGGCTTCGTTCAGGCGGGTTTGGGGCAGGGCCACGTTCACGCGGATGTGGCAGGGGCCCTGGAAGGCCCGGCCGTCCTGCCAGCCCACGCCCACGTCCCAGCCAGCCTTGAGCATCTGACCGATGGTCTTTCCGTGCTTTTTGCAGTACTCGGTCAGGTCCAGGAACAGCATATAGGTGCCCTGGGGCATGGTGACGGCCACGTCGGGGAAGTTCTGGTGTATGAAGTCGGTGGCCAGGCGGACGTTGGCCTCCAGCACCTGCTTGAGTTCCTCCACCCATTCGGCTCCCTCCTCGCTGTACGCGCCGATGAGGGCGTGCATGGAGAGCACGTTCTGGGAATTGTAGTGGGTCCTGGCGCCGTGGGCGGTGACCCGGTCCCGAAGGTAGGGGCTGTAGATCACGTGGTAGCTGCCCACCAGGCCCGCCAGGTTGAACGTCTTGCTGGGGGCGTAGAAGGCCACAGTGTGCTGTCTGGCCCAGTCGTTTACCATCTGGGTGGGGATGTGCTGGTGGCCCGTATAGGTGATGTCCGCCCAGATCTCGTCGCTGATGACGAAGCACTGGTTTTTCTCAAACACCTCCATGGCGCCTTCCAGCTCCCACCTTTCCCACACCCGGCCCGCGGGGTTGTGGGGAGAGCAGAAGATCACCGTGTGGATATGGTTCTCCCTGATCCTTTTGTCCATGTCCTCAAAGTCCATGCGATATATGCCGTTTTCGTCCTTTTTGAGGGCAGAGTACACAGACTGGCGGCCCAGCATGTCCACGTCGGCGGAGAAGCCGGTGTATACGGGGCTGTGCAGAAGCACCTTGTCGCCGGGCTCGGTGAGGGTCTCAATGGCGCTGGTCACGCCGCCGTGGACGCCGTTTTCATACCCAATGGCCTCGGCGGTGAGGCCCACGGTCTTGTGGTGGGTCTCGTGCCAGCGGATGATGGACTCATAGTATTCCTTGCGGGTCAGGTAGTAGCCGAACAGAGGGTGCTGGGCCCGCTCGATGATGGCCCGGGTCACGCTGGGGCTGGTGGCGAAGTTCATGTCCGCCACCCACATGGGGATAAAGTCGAAGCCCTCACGGGGGGCGTCCGGCTCGCCGCCCCAGTTGCGGATGCCCACGCTGTCCACGGCGGAGGCGTCTTTGCCCACCCGGTCGATCATGCTGGTAAAATCGTACTTCATGGCCGTTTCCCCTCTCTTGTCAGATCTGATCGAAGGCCTGCTGGAGGTCCGAAATGATGTCCTCCACGTTTTCAAGGCCCACGCTGAGCCGCACCAGGCCCTCGCTGATGCCCGCGGCCTTCAGCTGCTCGTCGGTGCACTGCCGGTGGGTGGAGCTGGCGGGATGCAGTATGCAGGTACGGATGTCCGCCACGTGCACCTCGTTGGAAGCCAGACGCAGGGCGTCCAGGAACTTCATGGCCTTCTCCCGCCCGCCGTCGATGACGAAGGAGATCACGGCGCAACAGCCGGTGAGATATTTCTGCGCCAGGGGATAGTCCTTGTCGGAGGGCAGGGCCGGGTATTTGACGGACAGCACCTTGGGATTTGCTTCCAGATATTTGGCCACCGCCAGGCCGTTTTGGCTGTACTGCCGCATGCGCACGGGCAGGGTCTCAAGGCCCAGGTTCAGAAGGAAGGCCGAATGGGCCGCCGGATACACGCCGAAGTCCCGCATCAGGTTCATGCGGGCCCGGGTGATGTAGGCTGCCTTGCCGTAGGCCTTGGTGTAGGAGATGCCGTGATAGGATTCGTCCGGCTCGGTGAGCTCGGGGTATTTGCCGTTGGTCCAGTCGAAGGTGCCGCCGTCCACGATGACGCCGCCGATCTGCACCGCGTGGCCGTCCATGTATTTGGAGGTGGAGTGCACCACGATGTCCGCGCCGAAGGAGATGGGCTTGCAGAATATGGGGGTGGCGAAGGTGTTGTCCACCATCAGGGGCACGCCGTGCTTGTGGGCGATGCGGGCGAAGCGCTCGATGTCCAATACCGCCATGGCCGGGTTGGCGATGGTCTCGCCGAACACCAGGCGGGTGCGGGGGGTGAATGCCGCCTCGATGGACTCGTCGCTGTCGTCCTGGCTCACAAACGTGGTGGTGATGCCCAGGCGCTTTAATGTGACGGAGAAGAGATTGGTGGTGCCGCCGTAGATGGCCCCCAGGCTCACAATGTGATCGCCCGCACCGCAGATGTTCAAAACCGCCAAAAGGTTTGCCGCCTGGCCGGAGCTGGTGCACATGGCCGCCACACCGCCCTCCAGCTGGGCGATCTTTTCCTCCACCGCCATCACGGTGGGGTTGCCAAAGCGGGAATACACCAGAGACAGGGTGGGATCGTCGAACACCTTGGCGATCTCCTCCGCGGAATCATAGGTGTAGGTGATGCTCTGCACGATGGGCATCACGCGGGGCTGGGCGTTGCCGGGGGTGTAGCCGGCGTGCAGACACTTGGTCTCGTCCCTCATATGAAACATCCTCCCAATGAATGGATTTCGTGTGTTCGGTTTCCTTGTCCTGCCGGTATTATACCATGAATGGCCAGCCTTGACAATTCCCTTTTTGTCCCCCGCAGGGCATTGTATGGGGTACGGATTGCTTCGCCGCCTTCTGCTCCTGGAAATGACAGGGGTTTCCCCAAATGAATTTCGTTCCCCGCCGAAGGCGGAAGATGGGTTTCCAAAGGGACTGGTCCCTTTGGCGAGGAGCCCTCAGCGCCTCCCAGGTATTTGCCAATCCAATGGCTTTGTGGTATAATACCCCGGGAAGACGCATAGAAAAGGAATGGGAATATATGGAGATACGATCCAACTGCCACACCCACAGCGTGTTTTGCGACGGGAGGGACACCATAGAGGCGATGGCCCAAGCGGCGTATGAGAAGGGCTTCGTGTCGTTGGGGTTCACGGGCCACTCCACCAACGAGGCGGACATGGAATGGTGCATGAAAAACGCCGAAGCCTACCGGGCGGAGGTCAGAAGGGTGCAGACGCTCTACCAGGGCAAAATGCGGATCTGGTTGGGTGTGGAATGGGACTGCGCGTCCCACCTGGACCAGAATCAGTACGAATATACACTGGGCGCAACCCACAGGGTGTATACGGACATGGGGGAGATCCCCGTGGATCACAGCGCGGCCCTGCTGGAGGAGCTGATCCCCAAATACCTTCATGGCGACGGCGAGGCCTTCTACCGGGGCTACTATGAAAACGTAAAGGCCGCCGCCCGGCAGAGGTCGCCCATATTCGCCCACTTCGATCTGGCCCGCAAGTATAACGACGG
>CADAGW010000141.1 GCA_902787475.1 uncultured Eubacteriales bacterium | reverse complement strand
CAGCTTGTAGGTCTTTTTCATAGTCCGTGTCTCCCTTCCGTCAATTCCTTCAGGTGCTCCGCGCCCAGGTTCAGGATGTCCCGCACATGGTCGTCGGAGAGTACATAGAACACGTTTTTGCCGTCCCGGCGGGCCTTGACCAGACGATTCTGCTTGAGCAGGCGAAGCTGGTGGCTCACCGCCGTCTGGCTGGCCCCCAGAAGCTCCGCGATGTCGCATACGCAAAGCTCATCGTCCATCAGGGCGTAGAGGATCTTGACCCGGGTGGAGTCGCCAAAGGTCTTGTAAAACTCCGCCAGGTCGTACAGAAGCACGTCGCTGGGCATGCCTGTCGAAGCGTGCTCAATGCGGTCCTCGTGGATCTGGGGAAAGGGGCAGCGCTCCTCGTTCTCCAAATACTCCATGGCTTTCACATCCGATCAATTGAACATCTGTTCATATGATAAACCCGTGTGGGCATTTTGTCAATAGGGTTTGACGGATTTAACAAAAAAAGCCCCCGGAGGGGCGGGGAGAGGGGAGGATCAGTCGCCGGGCTCGGCCCAGGTCATGCCCACGGAATAGGTGCCGTCTGCCTCCCGGTGGACGGTGAAGCGGCGGATGAGCCGTCTGCCGGGAATGTCCACCCGGGCGGTGCCCCTGTCGCTGAAAAGATGGGTGATGTCTACCTCGTTGTCCTGCCAGTAAAACCATATTGAGCCGTCCTCTTTTTCCACCACGCCGGTGGAGTCCTGAAAGAATTCCGCCATCTCCCCGGCCTTCATGGGGCGCTGTACGCCGTTGGGCTCAATGACCACGCCGGAGCCGGTCATGACGATCTGGCCGGAATCGTCCATGAGGGCATAGCCGCCGTCCATGCGCTCCATGACGGCCTCCACCGGGCGGCCAAGGATCCACACGGTCAGCTTTTCCTGAATACCGCACACATCCGCGGCGTAGGCGGCGGTCATGCCCGCCAGCAGGGCCCCGGCGCACAGGGCCGCGGCCAGGCGGGGCCGGGGAGAGGGGGCGGGCCGGGGGATAAAGGCCCTTTTGGGGGACAGGGCGTCAAAAGCCCGCTTGATCCTATCATGATTCGTCATCGTTCCATTCCTCCCGCAATGTGTCCTTGAGGATCCTCCGGGCCCGGGCCAGCCAGCTTTTGACCGTGTTTTCCCTGGCGCGGAGGAGAGAGCCGATCTCCCGGACAGAATAGCCCTCGTAGTAATACAGATACACCGTCTGGCGATATTTGCGGGGCAGGGAGAGCACCGCCCGGAGCACGTCCCTGTCCTCCGGGGCCGTAAAGGGGATCTCCCGGCACATATCCTCCAGGTTTTCCCGCTTTCTTCGCCAGGGGGAGCGGAGCAGGTCATAGGCCCGGTTCATGGCCACCCGCAGAAGCCACGCCTTGATGTGCTCCTCGCTTTCAAAGTCGGTGGTGTTCCGCAGATAACGCATGAGGGTGTCCTGTACCGCGTCCTCGGCGTCTGAGGGGCACCTGCACACCGCGAAGGCGGCCCGGAAAAGGGTCGCCTGGTAGCGGGACACCACCTCGTCCATGGTCAGGCGCATGCTCTGCCTCCCTGCGTGTGAAAAGCTCTTCGCTGTAAACACGGTTTACGAAGCCGTTTGGTTGCGAAAAAAAGAAAAAATCCCGCGATTCAGGCGGGAATGAAAGGTATGCTTGCGGTGAAGGAAAAGGGGTGCGGATCGCTTCGACGCTTCGCTCTTCGCAATGACAGGAGAGGGGATATGGTATCCGAAACGGGTCATCGCGGGACGCTTTGCGCCGAAGCAATCCGTTTTACGTCAGCTGCGGGTTTGCGGATAGGCGCTTTTACTCGTCCTTGCCGCAGTAGTAATACATGAACCGTCCGCCGGGGGCGCAGTCGCCGTCGTTGTACACGTCCATGATGTCGCCGTCCTGGCAGGTATGATCCATCCACTTGAACCAGAGCTTGAATTCCGGGGTGTCGAGGCCCAGGGCCTTGCGGGGGACCCGCACGATGAGGCGGGTGCCGTCCAGAGTGTAGTCCAGCTTCTCCGTCAGCCTCCATTTCCAGCCGCCGAGATTCTCCTCCAGATAGGCGTGCTCGTCCGGGCAGATGCGGTTCACGGCGAAGTGGAAGCCCTCCCAGGTGGGGCGAAGCTCCCGGGTGCGGATGAACAGCCGCATCCAGGCGGCGGCGTCGGGAGCGGTGATGGGCTCCCTGCAGGCGGCCAGGAAGTACACATAGTCCCTGTCGTGGGACACCTTGGAATAGATCATGTCGTTTCTCCCGGTGTGGTTTACGTAGTGGATGTTCTCATATCCATACTCGTCCCGGGGAGCGGTGTTGCCGGAGTAGGAGCCGTAGGCCGCGCCGCCTTCGTCCCAGGCGTCTTTGGCGCTGTACTGGGTGAGAGGCGTGGGAGCGGCGGCCTTCATCTGGGGCCGGGCGCCCTTGAAGCGGCGGATGTTGGCGCAGAGCTGGTAGTAATAGTTGTCCTTCAGGTCTCCCTTGGTGGGCTCGCAGTCCCGGCTGTTTGCGTCGTTATACTCGTCGGGGAAGGCGTTGGGGATCTTCTGCCACACGTCGTAGCGGCCCGCCGTCCACTCGTTCCAGCCGGTGACGAACACGAATTCCGGATCCACCTTCAGGGCGTAGTCCCACTGCTCCTGGAAGTTGGCCCCCCACAGCTTGGCGTCGGGCCGGGTGTCGAAGCCCTTGGAGGTGTAGCTGCGGCCAAAGGCGTTGGGGGCGTTCATGGCGGTCAGGCCGATCTTCTCGTTGTGGTTCTGGGCCACGCCCACGGTGATCTGCTCCGGGGTGCCGTCCGGGTTGGCGTATATCTTTTGGGGATAGAGGGACAGCCAGCCCCAGTGGTCGTACCTCTGCTGGCCCCGCACATAGGAGGGCTGTACGGGCCGGAAGGTGAAGAAGTTCAGTATCTCCTTTTCCAGGGGATCCTTGGGGTCCAGACCGTCGGGATAGGCCAGGATCAGGGGCTTGCCCTTCCAGTAAAACCACATGTCCCTGTAGAGGCCGGGCTTAAAGAAGCGCTGGTATATGGAGCGGAGCTGCACCCGGCAGTTCTCGTTGTTGTTTTTGGCGTCGCCCATGTGAAGGGGCAGAAGGAAGGTCATCTTCGGCGCGTTGACCCCATCCTCCCGGGCCTTTGAGAAGGTCTCGGCCAGGGCCATGTAGCTTTCCTCCCACACGGCGGTGCCGTTGGTGTTGTCAAATATCACCACGTCCACGCCCGCGTCGGCCAGAAGCTCGGCGTGCTTTCGGAGCACCCACTTGTTGTAGCTCTTGTAAAAGCCGTATATGGGCTCGTCCCAGTGGCCGCCGCGGATGTCCCGCCAGATGGGATGGCCGTAATCGTGTACGGCGTCGGGATTTTCCCGTATGGTCTTTGTCACGTTCACGGCCCTGCCGCCGGGGGAATTGTGCCAGGTCCAGTAAAACAGGCCCACGAATCGTTCCCGGGGCCCGCCCACGTTGTCCTCCGCGGGCAGGGCCCGGCCCAGCGAGTCTATGGCGTTCCAGGTGTCGGGCATGGCGGGATAGCGCTTTTCCATGGGGAATACCTCCTTTGGCATATGGACTTTGGCATATGGACTTGGGCGTATGGATCAGAGGGGATGGGCCAGGTTTTTCAGGTCGTCGTCCGTCACCAGGCGCATAAGCGCCTTGTCCATGCCGCCCGAAGCCGCGTGGCAGCCAAGGCCCGTCTGCTGGGTGATGTAGGCGGACAGGCCCATGAGGCCCGCTCCGGGGCCGGCGAGCACCACGTCTCCTTCGGACAGGTCGGCGGCGGAATCCGGCGCGGCCTGGGCGGCGGCCCGGCGGAGGCACTCGCACAGGGCGTCGCACACCGGCAGGGACGCGGCCTCCCCCAACGAGGCGGGGATCTCCATCAGATCCGGGAAGCCGGTGGCCAGGTTGAGGCCCACCGCGCTGGCGTGCACCTCGGGTATGGCCCGGGCGGCGGCAAGCTGGCCCCGAAGCTCCCGGGCGGTCACCGGTCCGATGGACAGCCCGTATTCCCGGCGGACCCGCTCGGTGATGGATCGGCTGATCTCGCCAAGGCCCCCGGGCACGCAGGCACGCGACTGCACCGTGCCCCGGCAGATCAGGCTCGCCGCGGCGTAGCCCTCGCCGAGATACGCCAAAAGGGCCGCTTCGCACCCCTTGGGGTCGCCGCCCGCGCCCACGTGGGCCGCCAGGGTCCGGTCTATGACCATGGGCTCCGGCATCTCACAGGCCTGGGCCGCGGCGCGAAGGGCCTGGGCCATGGCCTCCCCGCCGGTTTGGGAAAGGGTGAACACGGCGCTGGCCTTTTTCAGCCTTGAAGCAGGCGCGCACTGGGAGTAGAGGTAGCGCACCCATTCGGTGAGGCACCGGGCCGAGGAGAGCTGGCCCTGACGCAGGGGAAAGAGCATGGACACGGAGCGGGGCGCGCGGCCGAACAGGGCGGCGGCCTCCTCGCCCATATAGAGTACCTCGTCTTTTTTCATGGCCACGTGGGCGGGGGTGGACACGGCTTCTTTCCAGCCCCGGGCGGCCACGGTGACGGTGGTGTCGCCAAAGTCGATGGCAATGTCGAAGGGCATAGTCATTCCTCCAGACAATGGGAATTCATATATCTATTCGCCGCGGGAGGGGGATTTTCCTTCTCTGAGGCGGATTTGAAGGGGCCTTGTTTTGGGGACAGGGCGGGGGTGAGGGAACCATTTGGCCAGGCACAGCGCCAAAGGGATGGAAAAATGCAGAAAAATTGCGAATTTTCCCCGTTTTGGTGTACAAAACGACCTCTTTTGTGGTATGCTTGCATCAGAAAAGATCGGAGGATTTCCGGATGAAAAAAATCGCATTGTGGCTGTGCGCCCTGCTCATCATGTGCGCCCTGCCGCTGTCGGCCCGGGCCCAGGACGTGGACGGGGCGCTTCGGGTATATCTGAAATCCCTGGGGGAGACGGATGAGCTGACGGTGACCACCCGGGGCGTCTACAGCGTGGACGGGGAGGGCCTGGCCCGGTTTGAGAGCGGGACAAGGCTCACCGTCAACGCCTATGAGGGTGAGATATACATCACCTGCGGGGGCCTGACCATCGACATGGGCGAGGGATGTACCCTGGCCCGGCACGGAAACGAGGGCGGGGTGCTGATCGCCGGGTCCCAGAGGGGGCTTCTGTATAAGGGCGATCTGGAGCTGACGGAGAAGAACGGGTACATCGTGCCTATACTGGTGATCGACCTGGAGGAGTATCTGCTCGGCGTGGTGCCCTATGAGATGAGCGATTCCTTCCCCGTGGAGGCCCTGCGGGCCCAGGCGGTGGCGGCCCGGACATATGCCCTCAAGATGCGGGCCAGCGGCGGGGCCAGGGGATATGACCTGGTGGACACCACGGCGGATCAGGTGTTTATGGGCTATGACGAGAGCAACCAGAACGCCATCGCCGCCTGCCGGGAGACCGAGGGACTGGTGGGCATGTATAAGGGGGAGTATGCCACCTGCTTTTATACCGCCTCCAACGGCGGGCAGACCGCCCTGCCGGAGGATATATGGAAGGGGCAAGGGGACTACGGGTATCTGTCCCGGCGGGACGACCCCTATGACCTGAGCAACCAGAGAAGCGTGGTCAGGCTGATCTACCCCGACGGCCGGGGGCTGTCCAAGAGCCTAAGAGATACTCTGGTGGGCGGCGCGGCGGAGGCCATGGCGGCGCTGGGATACAGCGACGAGGCGGAGGACATGTTTTTGTCCGGCATCGTGAGCATCGAGTGCGCGGAGCCCGTGCCGGAGGACAGCAGGCAGTATACGAAGATCCGCTTTGTGTATACCATGGAGGGCCGGAAGCTGATCCCGGTGGAAAAGGAAGAGACAGACGGGGAAGCCGCCGGGGCCGAGACCCCCGCTCCCGCGCCGGGGGAGACCGCCCCGGAGCCAACTCCGGAGCCGGAGCCCCAGTTTGCGCTGGGCGAGATGGAAAAAGTGGACGGCCAGTTCACGCTGGACGTGGCCATATTTGACGACATCAAGGATGGACTGGACATGGGCATCAACGGCGGGGACTACGAGCTGTTCAGCGTGATCACCGCCTGGGCCCCGGCGGAGGAAGAGGTCAGTACCGATAAGACCCCGGAGGACGGGGAAGCGCCGGAGGGGGAGGAGCCCGAAAAGGAGCCTGAACCGGCGCCGGAGAGCTTCACCATAGAGGCCCGGCGCTACGGCCACGGGGTGGGCATGAGCCAGCGGGGCGCCCAGGAGATGGCCGGTGTGTACGGCATGACCGGGGAGGAGATACTGGGCTTTTACTACCCGGGGATGGAGCTGACCCGCTGTCAGGTCACCCACGCCGTGCGGGAGGCCCTGCCGCCTCTGTTCGGGCAGAGCGAGCCCGCGCCGGAGCTGCTGGCGGGGGAGAGATACGGCACGGTGAACGTGGCGGGGGTGGCCACGGCGCTCAATGTGCGCAGCGAGCCCACCACCCAGTCCGAGGTGATCGGTCA
>CADAGW010000140.1 GCA_902787475.1 uncultured Eubacteriales bacterium | reverse complement strand
CAGTTTTCAGACGGCGGGCAGGACTACGTGATCATCGACACGGCGGGCATACGGAAAAAGCGGGCCATCGCCTATCAGTCGCTGGAGCGGTATTCCGTGGTCCGATCCCTGGCGGCCATAGACCGGTGCGACGTGGCGCTGATCCTGATCGACGCCACAGAGGGCGTGACCGAGCAGGACAGCAAGATCGCGGGCTATGTAAACGACCAGGGCAAGGCCGCGGCGATACTGGTGAACAAGTGGGATCTGGTGGAAAAGGATACCCATACGGTGGAGACCTTCGAGGCGGAGATCAGGCGGGAGCTGCCCTTTATGTCCTATGCCCCGGTGCTGTTTTTAAGCGCGCTGACCGGGCAGAGGGTGAGCAGGGTGATGGATCTGGTGAGGAGCCTGTACGAGCAGGCGTCCAAGCGGGTGACGACGGGACTATTGAACGACATACTGGCCGACGCCCAGATGGCCCTCCAGCCCCCCTCCACCAGCGGCAGAAGGCTCAAGATCTACTACGCCACCCAGCAGGGGGTAAGGCCTCCCACCTTCGTGATATTCGTAAACGACCAGACCCTGCTCCACTTCTCCTATGAGCGATACCTTGAAAACCAGTTCCGCAAGGCCTTCGGCTTCGAGGGCACGCCGGTGCGGTTTATCATACGGGAAAAGGAACGTCAGAACTGACGGGAGGGAAGGCTATGGATTGGCTGTTGTATGTTGTGATCGCCATTTGCGCGTATTTTATAGGCAATTTCCAGTCGGGCAGCGTGGTGGCGAGACTGTTTGGCCTGAAAGATGACATCCGGAACCACGGCAGCGGCAACCCCGGCACCACCAACGTGATGCGGACGCTGGGGGTGGTGCCGGCGGTGATGACCTTCGCGCTGGACGTGCTGAAGGCCATCGCGGCCACGCTCATCGGCCTGTGGCTCCGGGGCAAGATGGGCGGCATCGTGGGCGGCGTGTGCTGCGTGGCCGGGCACAACTGGCCGGTGCTGATGAAGTTCAAGGGCGGCAAGGGCATGGCGGCGTCCTTTGGAGCGGTGCTGTTATTGGAGCCCTGGGCGGCGCTGGTGCTGTTCGTTTTGCAGCTTGCGATTCTCTTTGCCACCCGGTATATGTCTGTGGCGTCGCTTTCCTCCGCCGTGCTCCTGCCCATACTGACCCTGATATTGTATAAGGGTGACTGGGCCCTGTTCGTGTTCGCCGCGCTCCTTAGCGTCATGGCCATATACTGCCACAGGTCGAACCTGAAGCGGCTGCGGGAGGGCAAGGAAAACCGGATGGATTTCAGCCATCTCCCCCACGCCAAAATGAAATGACGGAGGTGTGACACATGCGCCTTGTGGAGACGCCCTTTGAGAACGGGCGGAAGCTGTATGAGGTGGTGACGGACGAGGGAGTCCACGCTTCCCAGACAGGGCTTTCTGTCTTTGACAGCCGGTTCGGGCGGGGGTATGTGGAATGCGCCTGCATATGCGGGGTGGGCACCGAGCCCCAGTTCCGGCGGAGCGGATGCGTGCGGACCGCCTTTGAGGCGTTCTTCCGGGACGCGAGGGAGCATCCGGAATGGGCGGTGTCCTTCCTTCACCCCTTCTCTTTCCCCTATTACCGGCGGATGGGGTATGAAAAGATATCGTATCACAAGAGCATGGAGATGCCCATAGACAAGCTTGACATGTTCCCCCGGTTTTCCGGATTTGAGCCCTTCGCGCCGGAGATGGAGGGAGAGCTATTGTCCTGCTACCGTAGATTCGCCATGGGGCGGAGCATGATGTTTGACCGGAAGGACATGGCCATGTTCCCCCTGCGCGGGAAAAACAAGCTATATGTCCTTAAGGAGAACGGACAGATACACGCCTATATCGTTTGGCGGGTGGAGGACCGGATGGTGGTGAACCGAATGATCGGCGACCGCCTGGTGGTGGACGAATACGGGTTCGACAGCCCGGAGGCGCTGTATAAGCTCTTTGGCTTTATCCGCATGTTTGACGGGCAGGTGCTAAACGTATTCTTCACCGACACGGCCATGGCCCCGGAGATCGACATGAATCTTCGCCATTACCACAGCGTGGAGTACAGGCTGTATCCGGACATATCGGCCAAGATACTGAACCTTAAGACCATGCTGGAGATGAACGAGTATCCCAGATCCGGCGGGTCGTTTACCCTGGCGGAGGCCGGGGGGATGGCCTGGCGGGTGGAGTATGAGGACGGCTGCGTCCGTGTGAAAGAGGCCCATGGCGGGGCGGACGTGACGTGCGACTCCCCTTCTCTTTCCAGGATCATCTACGGCGCGGAGCCCATGACGAGCGAGAGACTAAAATATATGCCCGGGGTGCGGATCGACGGGGACCCGGAGGATCTTTTGCGCGCCTTCCCGGTACGGGCCGGGGGCGTGTTTGAGCATTTTTGATGGGAGGATGGGTATATGAGTATCCAAGCGGCATTCATAGGCAACGGGAAACGGCTCAAGGGCGGCCTGCACTGCCATACCACCCGATCCGACGGCAGGGTGGAGCCGGACGAGGTGGTGAGGCTCCACGCGGAGAACGGCTATGACTTTCTGGCCATCACCGACCACCGGTTCTACAACTTCAAAAACTTTGCTCCGGAAACGGATCTTTTGATTGTGCCGGGCATGGAGATGGACGCGGGACTGCCCGGCACCGCGGGCCACTGCTTCCACCACGTCTGCATCGGGCCCTCCAAGGAGGACGGCAACGGATACGAGCAGGATCAGCGGTTTGAAAGCGGGCACGTGACCTGCGCCGAGGAATATCAGAGCACCCTGGACGACATCCACGCCCACGGCAACATGACCATATACTGCCATCCGGAGTGGAGCTGCACCCCGGCCAGGACCTTTGAAAACCTGAAGGGCAATTTCGCCATGGAGATATGGAACAGCGGGTGCGCCATAGAGTGCGACCAGGACACCAACGCCGCCTACTGGGACGAGCTCCTGATGCAGGGCAAGCGGATCTGGGGCGTAGCCACCGACGACGGGCATCCCAGGTATCAGCACTGCAAGGGCTGGGTGATGGTGAACGCCCAAAAGAACCTGAACAGTATTCTGAACGCCCTCAGAAACGGCGCGTTCTATTCCTCCTGCGGGCCGGAGATCTATGATTTCCGGGTGGAGGACGGCGTGGCCAGCGTGAAGTGCTCCCCCGTCTCCTCCATACAGTTCATCTGCGGCAAGTGGCCCAATCGGGGCGTGCAGGGCGATCATCTCACCACCGCCTCTTCTCCCCTGGGCCGGGATATCAGCTACATTCGGGTGTGCGTGAAGGACGAGATGGGCAGGCGGGCCTGGACCAACCCCATCTTCCTGGACAAGTAACCTATGCGGGCGCTGGGGCTGGACATAGGCACCACCACCCTGTCCTGCTCCCTGTGGGAGGACGGGCGGGAAGCGGACTGCGCAACCCTCGCCCACGGGGCGGATATGGAGCCCGACTGCCCGGGGGCCCATATACAGGACCCGGACAAGCTGGTTCGTATGGCCCTGGACATGGCCGGAAGGTTCGGCCACGTGGACGCCGTGGGCCTCACCGGGCAGATGCACGGCATCGTATATGTGGATTTGTCGGGCCGGGCGGTGTCCCCCCTGTATACCTGGCAGGACACGCGGAGCCGGGACGTGGCCTGTGAGCTGAAGGCGAAGGGCCTGAACGCGGCCGCCGGGTATGGGCTTGTGACCCATGCATACCTTTCCCGGCGGGGACAGGCCCCAAAAGACGCCCGGATCATGACCATCATGGATCTGGTGGGGCTGAGGCTGTGCGGGAACGTGGTCATGCACGCCTCCAACGCCGCCTCCCTGGGCGGGTTCGACGCGCAAAATGGCGAATTCGACACACATGCGCTCCATCTGCTCCATGCGGACAGGGACATGCTGCCGCCGGTGACGGACACGGCCCAGGTGATGGGCGTGACGCATGAGGGCGTGAAGGTGGTCACCGCCATAGGCGACAACCAGGCCAGCTACCTGGGCGCCGCGGGCGGGGACGGCGTGCTGGTGACGCTGGGCACCGGCGGGCAGGTGTCCGCCGCCATTGCCGAGTACAGGGAGTGCCCGCCCTGCGAGGTGCGGCCCCTGGACGGGGGCCGGTATCTGGCGGTGGGGTCCATCCTCTGCGGAGGCCGGGCCTACGCCATATGGGAACGGTTTTTGCGAATGTGCGCGGGTCTGGCCGGGAACGAGCCGGAGAGCCTTTACGACGCCATGAACCGGATGGCCCTGGAGGACGGAACGGACGATCCCCTGTTTCTGCCCCTGTTCTGCGGGTCCAGGGAAGACCCCACGGCCCGGGGCGAGATCAGGGGGCTCACGGAGGAAAACCTCACCCCCGCCGCGCTGACGCGGAGCCTGCTGGGGGGACTCTGCGAGGAAGTATACGGGTATTATGAGCCGCTGGGGCTGGGACGGCCCCACAGGGTCTATGCCAGCGGCAACGCCATACGGAAGAACGCCGCGCTTCAGAGGATGCTGGAGGTGCGCTTCGGCGCGCCGGTGGTCCTTTCCCCCGCCCGGGAGGAGGCCGCCTTCGGCGCGGCCCGCCTGGCGGCGGATGCGCTATCGAAAGGAGAAAGAGTATGACCGATCTTCAAAAGGAAGCTCTTGAATGGTTCACCGCCCACGAGGATGAAATGATGGACACGCTGAACGCGCTGTGCTCCATCCGCTCCGTCAGCACCCCCTCCGCCGGCAAGGAGGGTGCGCCCTTTGGCCCCGGGTGCCGTCAGGTGCTTGACAAGGCCCTGTCCATCGCCCGGGAAATGGGCTACGCCGCCCGCGACTGCGAGGGCTACTGCGGCACGGCGTCCACCGGGGACGACGACAACGCCATAGGCATCGCCGCCCATCTGGACGTGGTGCCCGAGGGCGACAAGTGGATCTATCCCCCCTACTCCCCCACCAGGGTCGGCGAGTACCTCTTTGGCCGGGGCGTGGGCGACAACAAGAGCGCCGCGGTGCTGGGGCTGTACTGCATGAAGTTTTTAAGCGAGCGGCATCCCTTAATGCACGGCGTTCGCCTCATCATGGGCTGCAGCGAGGAAAACGGCATGGAGGATCTTTCCTATTACGCCAGCCATTACGAGTGCCCCAAGTTTAACCTGGTGTGCGACGCCGGGTTCCCGGTGAACTACGCCCAGAAGGGCACCCTGCGGGGCCGGTTCCGGGTGCGGGGCGGACTGATGCTCTCCTCCTTCAAGGGCGGCGAGGTGTTCAATATGGTGCCGCCCCACGCCGAGGCCAGACTGAACGTGTATACCGGGCCCCTGCCGGAGGCAGAGGACATTTCCATCGAAAAGACCCGGGAAGGCATCTATGTGCGGGCCCAGGGCGTGGCCGCCCACGCCGCCGCGCCGGATGGCGGCAAGAGCGCCATACACACCCTGGCGGGATATCTTATGAACCTGCCGCTGGACGACTATTCCCTCCGGGCCGCCAGGGCCATATGGGAGGTGAGCCGGGACACCACGGGAGAGAACATGGGCGTGGCCGGAGAGGATCCGGACACCGGCAAGACCACCATGGTGATCGGTACCTGCGAAAGCAAAGACGGCTGCTTTGAGCTGCAGGTGGACGCCAGGCTCTCCATCGCCTGCGAACCCAAGAAGTGCGCCCAGGCCTTTACGGAGCACGCCCAGGGGCTGGGATTTGAGATCGTCCGACTCGACACCACCGA
>CADAGW010000139.1 GCA_902787475.1 uncultured Eubacteriales bacterium | reverse complement strand
AAAAACCCCTTGGACGCCACGGGAGTGCACCCGGAGAGCTACGAGGCGGCGAAGATCGTGCTCTCCTCCCTGGGATACGGGGAGAAGGACCTGAAAAAGGGCGGCCTGCCGGGCGTCGGGGAAAAGGCCAGGCAATATGGCCTCGACAAGCTGGCCGGGGAGGCCGGGGTGGGGAAGCCCACCATGATGGATATACTCGCGGAGCTGGAAAAGCCCGGGCGGGATCCCCGGGACGACCTGCCCGCGCCGGTGCTCCGGACGGATGTGTTGGACATGAAGGACCTGAGGCCCGGCATGGAGCTGACCGGCACGGTGCGCAACGTCATCGACTTTGGGGCCTTTGTGGACATAGGCGTCCATCAGGACGGACTGGTGCACATATCCCGCATGGCGGACCGGTTCATTCGCAACCCCTCGGAGGTGGTGAAGGTGGGCGACGTGGTGAAGGTATGGGTGGTGAGCGTGGACGAGAAGAAAAAGCGCATCGCCCTGACGATGGTAAAGGACAGGCAGTGACATAAGTGTAAAGCGGGGGAGGACGGACATATGAAATATACCAATCCCATACTGTACGGCGATTTTTCCGACCCGGACGTGATCCGGGTGGGCGTGGATTTTTATATGGTGTCCTCCTCGTTTACCTATCTGCCCGGACTGCCGGTGCTCCATTCGAGGGATCTGGTGCACTGGGAGCTGCTGGGCTACGCGGCGGCCAGACTGCCCTTTGAGAGGTACGACAGGCCCTGCCACAGGTGCGGCACCTGGGCCCCCAGTATACGGCACCACAACGGGCTGTTCTACGTGTATGTGTGCCTGCCGGACGAGGGGCTGTTCGCCTTTACGGCCCAGGATCCGGCGGGGGAGTGGGAGTGCCACCACGTACACGACGTGTGCGGGTGGATCGACCCCTGTCCCCTGTTTGACGACGACGGAAGGGCGTATCTGGTGCACGGCTTCGCCGCCAGCCGGTGCGGCATCAACAATATACTCTATCTCCACGAGATGTCCCCGGACGGCCTGAAGATACTGGACAAGGGAAGGCTCATATACAGCGGGGCGGAGCACGGGGACGTGACGGTGGAGGGGCCGAAGATCTATAAGCGGCAGGGGCAGTACTGGATCCTCTGCCCCGCGGGAGGCGTGACGGAGGGGTATCAGCTGGCCCTCAGAGCGGACGGGGTGGGCGGACCCTACGCCCGCCGGGTGTGCCTGGCCCAAGGGAGCACCGATGTAAACGGCCCCCATCAGGGAGGCTGGGTGGACGACGGGCGGGGCGGGGACTGGTTTATCCACTTCCAGGACAAGGGGCCCTATGGCCGGGTGACCCACCTTCAGAGGGTGGACTGGAGCGACGGCTGGCCCCTGATGGGGAACGGGGGAGAGCCGGAGACAGGCGGCGACACGGGGCTTGAGCCCTTCGAGGGGAAGCTGCGCATGTCCGACGACTTCCGCACCGGACTGGGGCTTCAGTGGCAGTGGCAGGCCAATCCCAACCGGGCCTGGTACACGGAGACCAGGCCGGGGGTGAGGCTCTACGCCCAGCCCTCCGACGATCTGTTCCACGCGGGGCAGTTTTTGTCTCAGAACATGCTGGCGTACCGGTTCGACATGGAGGCCCGGTTTGAGCTCCACGGCCAGAGCGGGGATGTGTGCGGCATGGGGATGATGGGGTATACGTATCATTACATCGCCCTGAGGGACGGCCGGGTGGCGCTGGTGGAGGGACAGGCCCAACCGGTGAACCGGTGGCATCCGGAAAAAGTGACGGAACGGACCCTGGCCGCCATCCCCTGGGAGGGACGGCAGGTCATATTCCGCATGCGGGCGGTGGACGGCATGGTGTGCTTCTTCTGCCGCTACCCCAGCCGGGAATGGATGGCGGTGGGGGAAAAATACCCCATGACGTGCGGGGGATGGACCGGGGCCAGGCCCGGCATATTCTGCATGAACCAGGAGGGACATTCAGGCGGATGGGCGGACGTGCCCCATGTGTATGTGTATCCCAGATAAAGAAAACGTGTGTAAAATGTACATTAACCATAACGAAAGGTATTGAAATCACTCTTGTTTCTGAGTATAATAATAAATTAGAATAATATGGTATGAAAGGTGAGCGAAGTCATGAGTAAGAAGAACCTGGCGGCGCTGTTTGTGACCGTGTGCCTGCTGTGCGCGGCGCTTGCGCCCACGACGGCCTTTGCCGCCCACACGCAGAACACTCTGCCCAGTATGCCCAACGGAGACGGGGATATCTGGCTGCCCAAGGGCACGACGGTGGTGGAGGAACAGGCGTTCATGGACTCCCTTAAGGGATATATGTATGTGTATATGCCCTACGGAGCCAAGACCATCAAGTCCAAGGCCTTTGCCAACACGGGTATCGAGTGGATCGGCCTTCCTTCTACTCTGACCTACATCGCTCCCGACGCCTTCTCCGGCAGCAGCAACGTATGGGCTGTGGTGGAAAAGGGATCCTATGCTTATAACTGGTGCAACAGCAACGGCGTATATCCCTACGTGATCGACGGCGGCCTGTCCATTTCCATGAGCTCGGCCAAGATGGGCGAGACCGTGACCTGCTCCTGCGAAGCCAGCGACACCTACGGCGTAGAAAGCTATCAGTGGCAGCAGTCCTCCAACAATTCCACCTGGACCAACTGCACTCTGAGCGGCAATAAGACCAGCACCATGTCCTTTACCGCCAACAGCACCACCATGAACCGGTATTACCGGTGCGTGGTGACGGACAACGTGAACCAGTGGTATTCCAACAGCGTCAAGCCCGTGGTGGTCGGAGAGGGCACCGTGTACAGGGCCCTGCTGATCGGTGAGGTGGCCTTCAATCCCGTCTGCAACCGGAACTGGGGCGACGTGAACCTGATGAGCAGTATGCTTGCCAGCCGCAAGGGCCCCACCGGCGCTTCCTACAGCGTGGTGACCAAGAAGGATCCCACTCCCTCCCAGATCAAGAGCGCCATTTCCACCACCTTCGCCGGGGCGGACAATGACGACGTGTCCCTGTTCTTTATCGCCACCCACGGCGACGCCAGCAGTACCGGTACATACGCCGGCGCCCTGGCTACCTCCAGCGGCGACTTCCTGCTGCTGTACGAACTGGCCAACGCTCTGAACGCCATTCCCGGCAAGGTGATCGTGATCCTGGAATCCTGCGGCTCCGGCGCGGCGGTGTACGATCCCACCGTGGCCCAGAACAACGTGGAGGCCTTCAACAACGCCGCCATCAGCGCCTTCTCGTCGCTGGATACGGGCGTGGTGGAGAAGCCCTATATCGAATACGACAAGAACGGCGTGGAGATCGAGGACAGCTCCAACACCGGCGAGTTCCGCAAGAGCAAGTTCTATGTGCTGACCGCGTCCCGGTATCTGCAGCTGAGCTGGGGCACGGAGCAGGGCCCCTACAACTTCTTCACCTATGACCTGACCAATGGCGTGGGCACCAGCGGCAATATGCCCGCCGACGTGAACTACGGCAACAGCGACGGCTATGTGACGCTGAACGAGCTGTTCCAGTATATCAAGACCATCGGCGACGCCAGGTCCTACAGCTATCAGGGCAGCACGGTGCACCAGAACGTGCAGGTGTATCCCACCGGCAGCAGCTACCAGCTGTTCAAAAGATAATTGAGTTTCCCCCAGACCGCCTCGTCAGGATTTGACGGGGCGGTTTTTTGCGCAATGTATTGCGAAGAGGGGGAGAGTTTGGTATACTGGGGGTGCGGGCGAGGCCCAAAGAACGAAAGGGGAGGCTGAATGATATGAAAAAGATCCATGTGGCGCTGGTGGGGCTGTCGTTTGGGGCGGCGTTCGCGGCGATATACAAGGCGCATCCGGACGTGAGGGCGCTGACGTTGTTTGACATCAACCGGGATAGGGCCCTGGAGGTGGCGAAAAGCATCGGCGGGGCCCAGATCGCGGGGAGCTTTGAGGAGATCCTATCCAATAGAGACATAGACGCTGTGCACCTGGTGACGCCCATACCCATGCACGGGGATATGTCGGTGCGGGTATTAAACGCGGGCAAGCACTGCGCCTGTACGGTGCCCATGGCCACCAGCCTGGAGGACATCGACCGGATCACCCGGGCCAGGCGCTCCTCGGGCAAAAACTATATGATGATGGAGACCACGCTCTATACCTATCAGTATCACTACGTGAAGGGCATGAAGGAGCGGGGCGAGCTGGGGCGGATCCAGTTTTTCCGGGGCTCCCACTATCAGGACATGACGGCCTGGCCGGACTACTGGATGGGGCTTCCGCCCATGTGGTACGGCACCCACGCCATCGCTCCCATGGTGGGGCTGTCGGATTCGAGGATCTGCGAGGTGCACTGCTACGGCTCCGGCTCCATGGATCCGGAGCTGGTGAAGCGGTATCACAACCCCTACCCGGTGGAGTCCGCCCTGTTCCGGTTTGAGAGCGGCATCAAGGGGGAGGCCACCCGGTCCCTGTTTGAGACGGCGAGGATCTATCAGGAGGGCATGTTCGTGTACGGCTCCAAGGCCACCTTTGAGTGGGGCTTCGGCGACGGGGACGCGCCATATGTGACCACCTTTACCGTGGACGTGCCCCGGGAGGGGAGACGGGAGCGGGACGAAAAGGTGGAGGTGGTGCCCATGCCCAACTTCTACCAGGACCTGCCGGAGGAATTGTGGCGGTTCACGGTGGGCGGGAATTTCGATCCCCAGAACCCGCACAAGAGCCTGGAGATGGGCGGCGGCGCGGGGCATCACGGCTCCCATCCCCACCTGGTGCACGAGTTCGTGCGCAGCTGCGTGGAGGAGAGAAGGCCCTGGATCGACGAGGTGCTGGGGGGCAACATCACCGCGGCGGGACTGTGCGCCCATGAATCCGCCCTGCGGGAGGGCGAAAGGGTGACGGTGCCTACGTTCTGAGGAAGGGAGAAAGCGGCATGAAGCGGCGGGAAGAGGCACTGGAGAAGTGGGCCGACGAGCTGATGGATAAAATGACCCTGGAGGAGATGATCCTTCAGACGGATCAGTATTTCAGCCGGGATTTCGTGGTCATGGGCGAGGACGGCCTGAGCCGGGACGTGGACATGGAAAAGGCAGACGCGCTGCTAAAGGGCAGCAGCGTGGGCAGCATACAGACCCGGGACATGACGCCGGGGCAGCTCAACCGCCTGCAGGAGTACGCCGTCAAAAGGACCCGGCTGGGCATACCGTTTTTGTTCAGCGAGGAGGCCCTGCACGGGCTGTTGGACCGGCGGGCCACCTCATTTCCCCAGCAGATCGGCCTGGCGGCCACCTTTGAGCCGGAGCTGGGCCGGAGGATGGGCCGGGCCATCGGCACGGAGACGAGGGCCATGGGCATCCACGAGACCTACAGCCCGGTGATGGACCTGATACGGGATCCCCGCTACGGGCGGACGGAGGAGAGCTACGGCGAGGACACCTGCCTGTGCGCCTCCTTTGCCCGGGCGGTGGTGGAGGGCTTGCAGAACGGGGACATATCCGCCCCGGACGCGGTGGCCGCGGAGCCCAAGCACTACGCGGGCTACGGCGCGCCGGTGGGCGGGCTGAACTGCGCCCCCTGCGCCATGGGGCGGCACGAGGTGTTTTCCGACTGCCTGCCGGTGTTCGAGGCGGCGTATAAGGACGCCGGGGCCACGGACGCCATGTGCTCCTACAACGCCATAGACGGCATGCCGGTGGCGGCGGATCATGAGCTGCTGACGGACGTTTTGAGGGGCCAGTGGGGCATGCCGGGGTTCGTGAGGTCGGATCTTACCGCTGTGGAGCGGCTGTACGA